>JBOIEM010000076.1:0-5054 GCA_050741115.1 Burkholderiales bacterium | reverse complement strand
TGTGGCAGTGCACCGACCACACGACCTTGTCCGAATTGGGGACGCGCTCGCGCAGCTCCCGGATCAGCCTCCCGAAGTGCTCCGGCAGGGTATAGCCCACCGTGTCCGGAATGTTGATGGTGGTGGCGCCGGCCTTGATCACCCGCTCGAGGATGCGGCAGAGAAAGTCGGTGTCGGAGCGCCCGGCGTCCTCGGGCGAGAACTCCACGTTGTCGGTGTACTCGCGCGCCCACTTGACCGCCCGCACCGCCTGTTCGATCACCTGCGAGGGCTCCATGCGCAGCTTCTTTTCCATGTGGATCGGCGAAGTCGCGATGAAGGTGTGCACGCGCGGGCTCTTCGCCCCGCGCACCGCCTCCCCGCAGCGCCGGATGTCCGATTCGTTGGCTCGGGCAAGCCCGCACACCGTGCTCGCCTTGACGATGGAGGCGACCGCGCGCACCGCGTCGAAATCGCCGTCGCTCGCGGCGGGAAATCCCGCCTCGATCACGTCGACGCGCATGCGCTCGAGCTGGCGCGCGATGCGCAGCTTCTCCTCCTTGGTCATCGAGGCGCCCGGGCTCTGCTCGCCGTCGCGCATCGTCGTGTCGAAAATGATGAGCTTCTCTCTGGCCATGTGTGCCTCCAGTGCGTCAATGGCTCCCGGTCCGCCGGGGCACCGGGCGTGCGTCTTGAATGAATCCTGCCGCCGCGGTCTGCACCGCGCCGGTCCAACAACAGATTGTGGGTATGGGAGGTTTGCGCCTTAGGGGCGCAGCAGCAGGCCGGCCAGCGGAACTCTGGCACGGAAGGAAAGCGCGTTGGCCCGCGTCAAGCGATGCATGGCGGACGAATATAGCCGCTTTGCGCTCATGATGCAACTCATGCGCCCGCCGGGGGCGCCGGCGGCGCCCGGCCGGGCCCCTTTCCCTTCACCAGGTCGTGGGCCCAGATCACGTAGCCCGAGACCCCGTAGCCCGCGAAGAGGAGGAACAGCATTTCCGGCAGCGTGCTGGAGAACATGAACAGGGCTACCAGCCCGAAGGTGATGCCGACCACGACCGAGAACGACACGCTCTTTCTCAGGTTGATGTCCTTGCCGCTGTAGAACTTGAGATTGCTCACCATGGTGAGGCCGGCGGCCATCGTGAGCCCCCAGGCGAGCCATTTCACGTCCCGCCCCTGGATCTGGTATTCGTTCAAGGCCCACACCAGCCCCGCGACAACACACGCCGCGGAGGGGCTGGGCAGGCCCTGGAAGAAGCGCTTGTCCGCGATATCGAGCGTGGTGTTGAAGCGCGCCAGCCGCAGCGCCGCGCACGCGCAGTAGATGAAGGCCGCGATCCAGCCGAGCTTGGTGGTAAGCCACGGCCCGAGCCATGCCACGGTCTGCATGTCGGCGAAGTCCTTGAGCGCCCACACGTACACGACGAGCGCCGGGGCGACGCCGAAGGACACCATGTCGGCAAGGCTGTCGTACTCGGCTCCGAAGGCGCTCTGGGTGCGCGTCAGGCGGGCGACCCGCCCGTCGAGTCCGTCGAACACCATCGCGATGAAGATCGCCATCGCCGCCTGCTCGAAGCGGCCGTTCATCGCCTGCACGATCGCGTAGAAGCCGGCGAACAGCGCGATCGTCGTGAACAGGTTAGGCAGCCAATAGATGCCGCGCCGGGCGAAGCGCGACTTGATGAAGAGCTTGTGTTCGCGCGCTTCCTGCATCAGGGCAGCGTCGCCAGAAGGCTTGCGGTGGCGTAGACCTTGTCGCCGACGGCCGCGACCGGCCGCGACTCCGGCGGCAGGTAGACGTCGACGCGCGATCCGAAGCGGATGAACCCGTAGCGCTCGCCGCGCGCCAGGTGCTGCCCCGGCACGGCGTAGCACAGGATGCGGCGCGCGATGAGTCCCGCGATCTGGACGCAGGTGACGTCGGCGCCCCCCGCGGTCCGGATCGACAGCGCGTGGCGCTCGTTCTCCAGGGACGATTTCGACGCTTCGGCATTGAAGAACTTGCCGGGATGGTGCCAGGCGTTGCGGACCTCGCCCTCCACCGGGCTGCGGTTGGAGTGCACGTTAAACACGTTCATGAACACGGAGAGTTTGAGGGCGTCGCGCTCGAGATAGGGGTCGCGCGCGCGCTCGACCGCGACGATCCTGCCGTCGGCCGGCGACAGCACCGCCCCGGGCTCCTGCGGCACCGCGCGCGGCGGGTCGCGGAAGAACTGCACCATGAACGCGACGACGAGCCACAGCGGAGCCGCCCACCACCCGCCAGCCGTTCCCTGCACCGCGAGCGCCGCAGCGAGCGACGCGGCAATGAGCGGCCACCCCTCACGCGCGATGATCGGGTGCGGGTAGTGTGGCGCGCCACCCGGCGTCAGCCGTGATGAATCGGGCGTCCCCGCAAGAGTCTTTGACTCATCACTCATCACTCGCCACCCGTCACCCGTCGGCGGTCACTAGTTCTTGGACTGGTCCACCAGCCGGTTCTTCTTGATCCAGGGCATCATGTCGCGCAGCCGCGCGCCGACAACCTCGACCGGCAGGGCCGCCGCCACGCGGCGCATCGCCTTGAGCGATGGCGCGCCCGCCTGGTTCTCCAGGATGAACTCCCGCGCGAACTGGCCGTTCTGGATCTCCTGCAGGATCCTGCGCATTTCCGCGCGCACCGCCTCGTTGATCACGCGCGGCCCGCGCGTGAAATCGCCGTACTCCGCGGTATTCGACACCGAGTAGCGCATGTTGGCGATGCCGCCCTCGTAGATGAGATCGACGATCAGCTTCACCTCGTGCAGGCACTCGAAATACGCCATTTCCGGCGCGTAGCCGGCCTCCACCAGCGTGTCGAAGCCGGCCTGGATCAGCGCCGTGAGACCGCCGCACAGCACCACCTGCTCGCCGAAGAGGTCGGTTTCGCATTCCTCGCGGAAGGTGGTCTCGATTACCCCCGCGCGCGCCGCGCCGATCGCCGCGGCGTAGGACAGCGCGACGTCGCGCGCCTTCTTGCTCGGGTCCTGGTAGATCGCGATCAGCGACGGCACTCCGCCGCCCTGCGTATAGGTCGAGCGCACCAGATGGCCGGGGCCTTTCGGCGCGATCATGATGACGTCGAGGTCGGCGCGCGGCTCGATCTGCCTGAAGTGGATGTTGAAACCGTGGGCAAACGCGAGGGTTGCGCCTTTCCTGATGTTGGGCTCGATTTCGTCGCGGTAGACCCGGGCATGATGCTCGTCCGGAAGCAGGATCATGATGATGTCAGCTTCGGTTACGGCTTCGCCGACTTCCTTCACCGGCAATCCGGCGTTTTTTGCCTTGCTCCAGGAGGCCCCGCCCTTGCGCAGTCCCACGCTCACCTTGACGCCGGAATCCCGGAGGTTGTTGGCGTGGGCGTGCCCCTGCGAGCCGTAGCCGATGATGGCCACGTGCTTGTGCTTGACGAGGGACAGGTCGGCGTCCTTGTCGTAGTAGATCTTCATTGCGTTCCCTTCCGTTTCAATACGAGAGGCAACAGACGATCAGCGTCAGCCCTAGCGAAGTCCCGCTCCTCCCGCCTCTTTCCTCTCTAGACTCTGAGTACCCGCTCGCCGCGGCCAATGCCGGAGGCGCCGGTGCGCACGGTCTCCAGTATCGCGCCGCGGTCTATGGCCTTCAGGAAAGCGTCGAGCTTGGAGCCGGTGCCCGTCAGCTCGATGGTGTAGTCCTTGTCGGTCACGTCGATGATGCGGCCGCGGAAGATGTCCGCCATGCGCTTCATCTCCTCGCGGTCCTTGCCCACCGCCCGCACCTTGACCAGCATCAGCTCGCGCTCGATGTGATCGCCGTCGGAGAGGTCGATCACCTTCACGACGTCGATCAGCTTGTTCAATTGCTTCGTGATCTGCTCGATGACCTCGTCCGAACCGGCGGTGACGACCGTCATGCGCGACAGCGTCGCATCCTCGGTCGGCGCGACGGTCAGCGACTCGATGTTGTAGCCGCGCGCGGAGAACAGGCCCGCCACGCGCGAGAGCGCGCCGGCCTCGTTCTCGAGCAGCACCGAGATGATGTGCCTCATACCAGGATCATTTCCGAGAGCCCCTTGCCGCCCGGCACCATCGGAAACACGTTCTCGGTCTGGTCGGTGATGAAATCCATGAAGACGAGCTCGTCCTTCCGCGAGAAGGCCTCCTTCAGCGCCGGCTCCACGTCCGCCGGCTTCTCGATCTTCATGCCGACGTGACCGTAGGACTCGGCGAGCTTCACGAAATCGGGCAGGGCGTCCATGTAGGACTCGGCATAGCGGTTGCCGTGGAAGAACTCCTGCCACTGCCGCACCATGCCCATGTACTTGTTGTTGAGGTTCACGACCTTGAGCGGAAGGCGGTACTGCTTGCAGGTGGACAGTTCCTGGATGCACATCTGCACGCTCGCCTCGCCGGTAACGCAGGCCACCGTCGCCCCCGGGTGCGCGAGCTGAACGCCCATCGCGGCGGGCAGACCGAAGCCCATGGTGCCGAGGCCGCCGGAATTGATCCAGCGCCGCGGCTGGTCGAACTTGTAGAACTGCGCCGCCCACATCTGGTGCTGGCCGACGTCGGAGGTGACGTAGGCCTCGCCCCGCGTCACCTCGTAGAGCTTCTCGATCACGTACTGCGGCTTGATGATCGGACTTGCGCGGTCGTACTTGAGGCAGTCGCGCGAGCGCCACAGCTCGATCTGCGTCCACCAGGTCTTCAGTGCCTCGCGGTCGGGCTGCTCCTTGGCCGTGTCGAGGTACTTGATGAGGTCCCTCAGCACGTCGCGCACGTTGCCGACGATCGGGATGTCGACCTTCACGCGCTTGGAGATGGACGAGGGGTCGATGTCGACATGGATGATGGTGCGGGGCTCCGCGAAGAAGTGCTTGGGGTTGCCGATCACGCGGTCGTCGAACCTCGCGCCGATCGCGAGCAGCACGTCGCAGTGCTGCATTGCCATGTTGGCCTCGTAGGTGCCGTGCATGCCGAGCATGCCGAGAAACTGGCGGTCGGTCGCGGGATACGCGCCGAGCCCCATCAGGGTATTGGTGCAGGGGAAGCCCAACCGGCGCACGAGCTGGG
>JBOIEM010000075.1:0-9892 GCA_050741115.1 Burkholderiales bacterium | reverse complement strand
ATCGCGGACAACATCAAGCTCGGGCCCGGCGGCATCCGCGAGATCGAGTTCATCGCGCAGGTGTTCCAGCTGATCCGCGGCGGGCGCGAGCCCGAGCTGAGAACGCAGCCCACCCTTGCCGTGCTGCCGCGGCTCGCCCGGCGCAACCTGCTGCCGGAGGCGGCGGTCCGGGAGCTTACGGAAGCCTACGGATTCCTGCGCAATCTCGAGCACCGGCTGCAGTATCTGGACGATCAGCAGACTCACGTTCTCCCCGCTTCGGACGCGGACCGCTCGCTCGTCGCCGAGGCGATGGGGCTCGCCGATTACGCCGCGCTGGCGGCCGCTCTCGAGCGCCACCGCGGCACCGTCACGCGGCACTTCGAGGCGATCTTCGCGGCCGCCCCCGAGAGCGAGCACGCGCTCGCGCACCTGTGGCAGGGGGCGCTCGATGCCGAGCGCTCGCTCGGCCTGCTGGCGGGCCTCGGCTTTCGCGACCCCGGGGCGATCGAGCAGCGGTTGAGGAGCATGCGGTCCGCGAGCCGCTATCGCGAAATGCCGGCCGCGAGCCAGGCGCTGCTCGACCGAGTGGTGCCGCTCGCGGTCGAGGCCGCCGCGGCCGAAAAGGACCCCGACGTCACGCTCGAGCGCCTGATCGGCCTGCTCGAGAGCGTCTCCCGGCGCGGCGCGTACCTTGCGCTCCTAAAAGAGTACCCACAGGCGCTGTCGCGGCTCGCCGACATGATCAGCGCAAGCCCCTGGGTCGCCCAGTACCTGACCAGCCATCCGATCCTGCTCGACGAGCTGCTCGACGCACGCACCCTCTACGCCCCGCCGCACTGGCCATCCGCGGCGCACGAGCTGCAAGGGCTGATGGACGCCGCCGCCGGGGATACCGAGAGGCAGATGGACGTCCTGCGGCACTTCAAGCACGCGCACACCGTTCGCCTCATCGCGCAGGATCTTGCGGGCCTGCTGCCGATCGAGACCTTGAGCGACCACCTGAGCGACCTCGCGTGCGTGGTGCTCGAGGGGGTGCTGCGCGCGACGTGGCGGATGCGCCCCGGCCACCGCGAGACGCCGCGCTTCGCGGTGGTGGGCTACGGCAAGCTCGGGGGCAAGGAGCTCGGATACGCCTCCGACCTCGACCTCGTGTTCCTTCACGACGACTCCGCGCCGCAGGCGCCGGAAAGCTACGTCCGCTTCGCCCAGCGCATCAACAGCTGGCTCACCAGCATGACGCCGGCGGGGGTGCTCTACGAGACCGACCTGAGGCTGCGGCCCGACGGCGCGGGCGGCCTGCTGGTGAGCCCGTTGGCGAGCTACCGCGAGTACCAGATGCAGAAGGCCTGGGTGTGGGAGCACCAGGCGCTCACCCGCGCCCGCTTCGTCGCCGGGGACCGCGAGATCGGCGCCGCCTTCGAGTCGCTCCGGGTCGAGGTCCTGCGCAAGGAGCGCGCCCTGGAGACCCTGCGCCACGCGATCGCCGAGATGCGCCGGAAGCTGCGCGAGGGCCATCCCAATCGCACGCAGCTCTTCGACCTGAAGCACGACCCCGGCGGCCTCGTCGATGTCGAGTTCGCCGTGCAATACCTGGTGCTCGGCCACTCCCGCGCGCACGCCGGGTTGACCGGCAACATCGGCAATCTCGCCCTGCTCAAGCTCGCGGCGCGCCTCGGGCTGCTCGGCGGGGATCGCGCGCAGGCGGCGCACGACGCTTACCGGCGGCTGCGCCAGCTCCAGCACGCCCTGCGCCTGGCGGGAGAGAAATACGCCCGCATCGCGCCGGGGGAAGTGGCGCGGGAAATCCGGGCCGTGCGGGAACTGTGGACGTCGATAATGGGTGAGGAGTGATCAGCGGCCGGCGCTTGCGACCCCCGCCGCCTGCGCCTTGCGCCCCAGCAGGAGGTAGACGGTGATTTCGCCTTTGCCCTTGACGTAGATCGACTGCGGGCCCTCGAAATCGTACTCATTGCGCACACGCCGGTAGGTGGTGACATCGACCAGTATCGCGCTCGGTCCGGCCTGCTCGGTGACGCGGCTCGCAATGTTGACGGTATCGCCCCACAGATCGTAGATGAACTTCTTCATCCCGATCACCCCCGCAACCACCGGGCCGGTGCCGATGCCGACGTGGATCTGCAGGCGCGCCTTCTTGATTCCGGAGAGCGTCTCCATGAAATCGCGCATCTCCGTCGCCATCTCGCAGATCGAGCTGCAATAGTCGCGCTCCGAAACGCTGAAACCGGGGGCCCGGTGATGCTCATCGAGGCCGCCCGCGACCATGTAGGCGTCGCCGATGGTCTTGATCTTCTCCAGCCCGTACTTCTCGGCGAGCACGTCGAAGTGCGAGAACACCTCATTCAGCAGCGTCACCATGAACTTGGGCGGCATCTCCTCCGAGAGCCGCGTGAAATTGATGATGTCGGCGAACATGACCGTGCAGTCCGAAAAACCGTCTGCGATGGTCTGGTGCTGCTCCTTCAAGCGCTGCGCGATCGGGCCCGGCAGGATATTGAGCAGCAGGCGCTCCGATTTCTCCTGCTCCGCCTGAAGCTGCTTGTACTGCTCGTCGACCCGTGCCTGCAGCCTGTCGCGCTGGTTGACGAAGTAGCTGATCAGGAAGTAGACAATGGTGGACACCGCGGCGAAATTCAGAGAGAAGAATACGGCGACCGATTGCATGGTGACGCCATGCTGCACGCCGTCGCTCAAGTAGTAGTCGAAGAAGCCGGAGATTCCCGTCATCACGATGTAGGCAAAGAACCACGGCAGCGAGTCGCGCGGCCCCTGGAAGATCATGACTCCCACCGGCGCGAGCAGCGCCCACAGCATCACGCCCGAGGAGCTCACGTAGCTGCCGATGCTCCACTGCATGATGAACGGCACGAACAGGAACAGGCTCACCTGGATGAAGCGGAACAGCTCGAAGTCGCGCTTCCACAGATAGAGCCCGAGCGAGCCCGCCGAGATCGCCAGGTAGGTGAGCGGCACCGTGGCGGAGAACTTGATGCCCATCGCCCAGTAGATGGCGAGCCACAGCATCGCGCCGAAGCCCATCAGGCCGGAGGCGAAGATGGCGAGGGTCTTGTTGAGCTTTGCCTGCTCGCTGTCCTCGCTGGAAATGACGCGCTGGCCGAGAGTGACCAGCCAGTTGCCCGCAATACGCGCCATCGCTTCTCCCTTGGGGGATCGCATCCGGAACGGACGCCCGTCCGGTCCGGTGCAAACCTGGATGCAATTCTAACTGCGTATCGCCGTTACTGCCAGCCGCAGCCGCCCGCGGCGCTCTCGAAAACCGCTAGAATAGCGGCTTTCGGCGGAGCCACTTAATGTCTTCGATGGCGGATCGCGACGGGCACATCTGGTACGACGGCAAGCTCGTGCCTTGGCGCGACGCGACCACTCACGTGCTCACGCACACGCTGCATTACGGCATGGGCGTATTCGAGGGCGTGCGCGCCTACAAGACGGGGAACGGCACCGCAATCTTCCGGCTGCGCGAGCACACCGACCGCCTGCTCCGCTCGGCCCATATCAACGGCATGAAGATCCCCTACGACAAGCCGACGCTGATCGCGGCGCAGAAGGAAGTGGTGCGCGCGAACAAGCTGGAGTCGTGCTACATCCGCCCGATCGCATTCTACGGTTCCGAAGCGATGGGCGTCTCCGCGAAGGGCGTGAGCGTGCACGTGGCGATCGCGGCCTGGCCGTGGGGCGCCTACCTGGGCGCGGACGCGCTCGAGCGCGGCATCCGCGTCAAGACTTCGTCCTACATGCGCCACCACGTGAACGTCACCATGTGCCGCGCGAAGTCCGTGGGCACCTACATGAATTCCATCCTGGCGCACCAGGAAGCGGCGCAGGACGGGTACGACGAGGCGCTGCTTCTCGACGTGGACGGCTTCGTCGCCGAGGGATCCGGGGAGAACATCTTCCTCGTGCGCAACGGCACGCTCTACGAGCCCGAGCTCACCTCGGCGCTGGAGGGCATCACGCGCGACTCGGTGATCCGCATCGCGCAGGACTTCGGCATAGCGGTCGTCGCCAAGCGCATCACCCGCGACGAGGTCTACAGCGCCGACGAGGCGTTCTTCACCGGCACGGCGGCCGAAGTGACGCCGATCCGCGAGCTCGACAACCGCGTCATCGGCAACGGCAGGCGCGGCCCGATCACGGAAAAGCTGCAGAAGACGTTCTTCGACTGCGTGACCGGAAAATCGGACCGGTATCGCGACTGGCTCACGCCGGTGGCGGGATAAGCAGGGGGAGCGGGCCCCTTCCGGTAAATCTTTCGGAGCCTTCCCGCTCCTCCCGCAGCCCCCGTCAAACGATTCAATGAACATGCCCGGGCAAACGGAAAACAGGGAGCGCCTGATCGAGGTCACGGCCGCGGACCTGCCGCTGCACTGCCCGATGCCGTCCATGCTGCTGTGGAATGCGCACCCGCGCGTGTTCCTGCCGGTCGAGAAGACCGGCGAGGCGCTCTGCCCCTACTGCGGGACACGCTACGTGCTCAAAGGCGGCGCGAGAGCGGGACACTAGGACCGACATCGCATGCGCATACTGGTTGTCGGTCCGTCATGGGTCGGCGACACGGTGCTCGCGCAGCCGCTGTTCAAGTTGCTGCACGCACGCCACGCCGGCCTCGCGCTCGACGTCCTCGCCCCGCGCTGGACGTTCTCGCTGCTCGAGCGCATGCCCGAGGTGCGGCGGGCGATCGAGAGCCCGTTCGCCCACGGCGACCTGAAGCTCGGCGAGCGCCGCCGGCTCGGGCACGCGCTCCGCGCGGAAGGCTATGACCAGGCGATCGTGCTGCCCAACACCTTCAAGTCCGCGCTCGTCCCCTATTTCGCCGGCATCCGGACCCGGACCGGCTACATCGGAGAGCTGCGGCACTGGATATTGACCGATGCGCGCAAGCTCGACGGGGAGCGCCTGCCGCAGATGGCGCAGCGCTACGCGGCGCTCGGCCTGCCGCGCGGCGAGGCGCTCAAGCAGCCGCTGCCAGCGCTCGGGCTGCGGGTTGAGGATGCGGCGCGGCGCGCGCTGCTCCTCCGGCTCGACCTCGACCGCGGCCGCCCCGCGGCGGCGCTGTGTCCGGGGGCGGAGTACGGGCCGGCCAAGCGCTGGCCGGCGCGCCACTTCGCGGAGCTCGCGCAGGGACTCGCCGCGCAGGGCTGCGCGGTCTGGCTGATCGGCTCGCGGAACGACCGGCCGGCTGCCGCCGGAATCGAGCGGGAATCGGGGGGAGTCTGCCGCAACCTGTGCGGCGAGACGACGCTGGGCGAGGCCATCGATCTCCTCGCATCCGCTTCGGTCGTGGTCAGCAACGACTCCGGGCTGATGCACGTCGCGGCGGCGCTCGGCAAGCCGTTGATCGCGCTCTACGGCTCGAGCAGCCCGGCCTACACGCCCCCGCTTTCGCCGAACGCCCGCGTCCTCAAGCTCGACCTGCCGTGCAGCCCGTGCTTCCAGCGCGAGTGCCCGCTCGGCCACTTCAACTGCATGATGCAGTTGACGCCCGACCGGGTCTTGGCGGCAATCGATTTTGATAGAATTTCCTAGATGAGGAAAGCGCTGTTCGCGAGTCCACAGGACGCCGAATCCGCGTTCTACGAGGCGCTCACCAAGGCCGACCTCGAGGCGATGATGGCGGTATGGGCCGACGACGACGACATCTACTGCGTGCATCCCAACGGCACGCGGATCTCCGGCGTCGAAAACGTGCGCGAATCGTGGCGCCATATCTTTGCGAGCGGGCAGACGCTGCGCTTCCAGCTGCGCGAGAGCCAGGTCGTGCAGGGCATGATGCTGGCGGTGCACAGCGTCTTCGAGCACATCACGATCGCGGGCGAGGCGCGCGCGCGCGGCCCGGTGATCGCGACCAACGTCTACCTCCGGACCGAGCGCGGCTGGCGCATGGTGGCGCACCACGCTTCGCCGGTGTCGGCTCCCGCCACGGCGGATCCCGAGCCGCGGCGCGCGGCGCCGCCCAAGACGCTGCACTGATCGAATAGGAAAACCATGAGCAACTCCGAATTCGGCAATCCCGACGTCATCGTGGTCGGCGCCGGCAACGCCGCCTGCAGCGGGGCGCTCGCCGCCCGGGAAGGCGGCGCGTCCGTGATTCTCCTGGAGGCCGCGCCGATCGAAGACTGCGGCGGCAACAGCCGCTACACGGCGGGACTCATGCGCGTGGTCTACAACGGCGTCGAGGACCTGGCGCAGCTGATACCCGACCTCACCGCGGAGGAGAAGAAGACCCACGATTTCGGGTCCTACACCGCGGAGCACTATTACGACGACATGGGCCGCATCACTCAGTACCGCACCGACCCCGACCTGTGCGAGATCCTGATCTCGCGCAGCTTCGAGACGCTGGTGTGGCTGCGCAAGAAGGGCGTGCGCTTCCAGGCGAGCTACGGCCGCCAGTCCTACAAGGTGGACAGCAACCGCTACAAGTTCTGGGGCGGGCTCGCGGCGGAGACCTGGGGCGGCGGACCCGGCCTGATCGAGTACGAGCACAAGGCCTGCCAGCGCGAGGGCGCGAGGATATTCTACGAGACGCCCGCGACCGGTTTGATCACCAACGACGACGGGGTGGTGCTCGGCGTGCGCGCACGACACAAGGGCAGGAACGTGGAGATCCGCTCGAAGGCGGTGGTGCTCGCTTGCGGCGGCTTCGAATCCAACGCCGAAATGCGCGCGCGCTACCTCGGCCCGGGCTGGGACCTCGCCAAGGTTCGCGGCACGCGCTACAACACGGGCCTCGGCATCCGGATGGCGCTCGAGGCGGGGGCCATGCCCTACGGCCACTGGTCAGGCTGCCATGCCGTCGGCTGGGACATGAACGCGCCGCCGTTCGGCGATCTCGCGGTCGGCGACCAGTTCCAGAAGCACAGCTACCCGTGGGGCATCATGGTGAACGCGCGCGGCGAGCGCTTCGTGGATGAGGGCGCGGACTTCCGCAACTACACCTATGCCAAGTACGGGCGGGTGGTGCTCGAGCAGCCGGGCATGTTCGCGTGGCAACTCTTCGATGCCAAGATCGTCCCCATGCTGCGCGACGAGTACCGCATCAAGCAGGTGACCAAGGTCCGGGCCGACACGCTCGAGGAGTTCGTGAAGAAGCTCGAGGGCGTGGACGCGGCGCGCTGCCTGCAGGAGCTCCGCGAATACAACAAGGCGGTGCGTACCGACATTCCCTTCAATATGGCGGTGAAGGACGGGCGCTGCACCGTGGGGCTGCGTATCAACAAGTCGAACTGGGCAAACACCATCGACCAGCCGCCGTTCGAAGGCTACGGCGTGACCTGCGGCGTCACCTTCAGCTTCGGCGGCGTCAAGATCAGCCGGGAGGGCGAGGTCGAGGACACCGCCGGCAAGCCCATTCCCGGGCTCTACGCCGCGGGCGAGCTCGTGGGCGGCATCTTCTATCACAACTACCCCGGCGGCACGGGGCTCACGTCCGGCGCGGTCTTCGGCAGGCTCTCGGGCACGAGCGCCGCACAGTACGTCAAGCGCGGCGGATAGGAAACGGGGCGTTTGCCCTCATCCCTCATCCCTCATCCTTCATCCCTTGATGGCGCGCCCTACCGTGCGCCATGGTGGCTCCCCGGCGGGCACACCCAGACCATCTACGCCGCGTTCGCCGCGCTGCGGCCGCGCGTCGCCTACCGGCGCAGCCGCTGGGACACCCCGGACGGCGATTTCATCGATCTCGACTGGGTCGAGAATCAGGATCAAGGGTCAAGGAGCAAGGATTCAGCGCCAGCCCCGCTGGTCGTTCTGTTTCACGGGCTGGAGGGAAGCTCCCGGAGTCATTACGCGCTTGCGCTCATGGCGGAAGTCGCACGGCGCGGCTGGCGCGGGGTGGTCGTCCACTTTCGCGGCTGCAGCGGCGAGCTGAACCGCCAGCCGCGCGCCTATCATTCCGGGGACAGCGCCGAGGTCGATTGGGTGCTCAAGCGGCTCAAGCTGCACCACCCCCGGCTCCTCGCGGTCGGCGTCTCCCTTGGCGGCAACGCGCTTCTCAAGTGGCTCGGTGAAACCGGCGCCCCCGCGGTCGAAGTGATCGAGCGGGCGGCGGCGGTGTCGGCGCCGGTTGACCTGATGGCGGCGGGCGCGGTCCTGGACCGGGGATTCAACCTCTTCTACGTGCGCCATTTCCTCGTCACGATGAAGCAAAAAGCCCTCGAAAAGCTCGAGCAGCACCCCGGACTGTATGACGCGGCGCGCGTGAGCGCGGCGGGCACCCTGCGCGAGTTCGACGACGCATTCACGGCGCCGCTGCATGGGTTCCGCAACACCGACGACTACTGGACGCGCGCGAGCAGCAAGCCGGGACTGCGCGGCATCCGCGTGCCCACGCTCATTGCCAACGCGAGGAACGACCCGTTTCTCCCCGCCGAGGCCCTGCCCCGGACGGGTGACGTATCCGACGCGGTGGCGCTCGAGCAGCCGGAGGAAGGCGGCCACGCCGGCTTTGTCAGCGGGCGCTTTCCGGGCGATCTCGGCTGGCTGCCCCAACGCGTGCTCGAATTCCTGCGCACGCGCTGAAAGGTTCTCAGCCGCGGATCGTCTTCATCACGGCCTCGTCCTTGAACACGGCCTGGGGGCTCCCCTCGTAGATGATTTCCCCGCGGTCGATGGCGTAGAGGCGGTCGGCGATGCGGGATGCGGTCATCAGGTTCGACTCCGCGATCAGGAGCGAGATGCCCATCGACTTGATCTTCTTCACCGCATCGATGAAGCGGGTGACGACCACCGGCGCGAGCCCCTCGAAGGGCTCATCCAGGAGAAGTATCGACGGGGAGAGCGCCATTGCCCGCGCGATCGCGACGATCTTTTTCTGGCCACCGCTCAAATGCAGCCCGGTCCGCTGCATCAGCGCCTTGACTTCCGGAAAGACGGCGAAGATCCGCTCCTCGACCTCGGTTCCGGCGATGCCTCCGTTGCCGGAAGAAGCGCCTGCTCCCAGCCACTTGCAGATGTCAAAATTCTCCGCGACGCTCAAATCCGGGAAGATGCCCGCGTCCTCGGGCGCGTAACCGATGCCGAGGCGGGCGCGCTGAAACGCGGGCAGGCGGGTGACCGGGCGGCCGCGGAAACTGACCGCGCCGGCGCGCGCGGGCAGGAGTCCCATGATGGTCTCGATGGTGGTGGTCTTGCCGGCGCCGTTGCGGCCGACCAGCACGACCGCTTCCCCGTCCGCGACGGTGAGCGACACGCCGCGCAGAACCTGCACCGGCCCGCGCCAGGTATCGATGCGTTCGACGGCGAGCATGTCCCGTGTTCCCCCTAGGAGGCTTCGCCCGAGACGTGCGTGCCGAGGAGCGTGGTCGTCACCTCGTCGTTGCGGCGGATTTCCTCGGGAGCCCCGTCCGCGAGGATCGCCCCCTGGTGCATGACGACGATGCGCTCGGAGTAGCGGAACACGATGTCCATGTCGTGTTCGATGATCACCACCGTGATCCCGCCCGAGCGCACGATGGCGCTCACGATGTCCATGATCGGCGCCTTCTCGCGCGTGGAGACCCCGCTCGTCGGCTCGTCGAGGAACAGCAGCTTCGGCTTGAGCGCGTAGGCGACCGCGACGTCGAGGAGCTTGCGTTCGCCGTGGGAGATCGCGCCGGCGGGGACCGGCGCCTTGCCGTCCAGCCCGAACTGCCGGAGCGCGTCCAGCGCTTCCTCCCACACCGCGCGGTCGCGGCTCGCCAGGGTCGCGAGCCTGCGCGTCTTGCCCTCGCGCGAGAAGATGGACAGCGCCACGTTGTCGAGGCAGCTCAACTGGTCGAACAGGTTGACGAGCTGGAAGCTGCGCGCGATGCCCGCCCGGATCCGTTCGTACGAAGACTGGAAGGTGACGTCCTTTCCGTCGAAATCGATCCGCCCGCCGTCGGGCTGGTAG
>JBOIEM010000074.1:0-3539 GCA_050741115.1 Burkholderiales bacterium | reverse complement strand
ACCTGGTGGCCTACGATAGCGACAGGAGCTACCAGGACGACGCGTTCGCCTGGAAGCTGCGCCGCGACCGCGGCGTGAAGCTGGACGTGCTCGACGGGGCAGGGATCCGCACGCTGGTTCCGCAGCTCGCGCCCGCCTACGTGCGCGGCGTCCATGTGCTCGACCTGGGCTACGCCGCAAACCCGGAGCGGCTCGTCAAGGCGCTTGCCGCGCGTTTCCGGAAGGACGGGGGCGTCATCCTGGAGCGCAAGGTGCTCGACATCGAAATGGGCGAAGGTGGAGTCAGGGCGCTTGCGACCGACTCGGGGAAAATCCCGCTGGAAACGCTGGTGGTCTGCGCCGGCGTGCACTCGGGGGAGCTGACGGCGAAGCTCGGCGAGCCGGTTCCGATCGAGGCCGAGCGCGGCTATCACGTTACCTACTCCGACCCCGGCCTCGAGCTGCCGATGCCGGTGCACGCCTCGGATGCCAAGGTATTCGTGACGCCGATGGAGATGGGCGTGCGCGTCGCGGGGCAGGCGGAATTCGCCGGCATCTACGCGGAGCCCGACTACCGGCGGGCGGACGTGCTGGAGACCCACATGAAGCGGATGTTTCCGCAGGTTCGCGCCGCCGACGCGACGCGCTGGATGGGCCGCCGCCCCGCGATGCCCGATTCCCTGCCCGTGATCGGCGCTTCAGTGAAACAGAGGAACGTCTATTACGCCTTCGGCCACGGCCACCTGGGGTTGTGCAGCGGCGCGCCCACGGGACGCCTCATTGCCGACTTGATCGGCAATCGGCGTGCCGCGATCGACCTGGCGCCGTTCCGCGTCAACCGCTTTTGAATCCTGGTTTCTTGCCGGTCACGCCAAGCAGCTTCAACTGTCCCGGCAGGCACACCCGCTTCAGGTCGTAGCGCTCGACGATCGTCTTGCGCGCCCGCTCGCGCACTTTCTGTAAATCCTTCCTCTTTTCCAGAACCTTGTTCACCCGCTCCGCCAGCTTCGCGGTATCGAAAAAGTCGGTGAGGAAGCCGTTGCGACCGTCGGTGACGACTTCCTCCAGCGGCGGCGTGCGCGAGCCGACGATGACGCAGCCGGCCGCCATCGCTTCCAGGAGCGACCACGACAGCACGAACGGGTAGGTGAGGTACACGTGCGCCGAGGAGACCTGGTAGACCTTCACCAGCGTCGAGTACGGAACCTGCCCCAGGAAGTGCACCCGTTCCAGGGCGAGCTTGGCCCCGACCTCCTCGAGCAGCCTCTTGCGGTAGGTCGTGTCCTTCGGCAACTGCCGCCCGTAGCTCACGCCGTCGGCGCCGACGACGAGAACGTGAGCGTTGGGCCGCCGGCGCTGGATTTCCGGAAGCGCACGCATGAAGACGTGAAAGCCGCGGTAAGGCTCGAGATTGCGCGCGACATAGGTGATCACCTCGTCGGATGGCGTGAGCTTCAGCTTGCGCTCCGGGATGACGAGCTCCGCCGCCGCGTCCGGCTTGAGCAGGTCCGTGTTCACGCCCTCGGGCACGACCTCGATGCGGTCCTGGTACTCCTTCGGAAACTGCTTCTTCTGCCACTGCGTCGGGCTGACCCCGGCGTCAGCGGCCTCGAGGCTCAGGAGGCTCGCCGCATTCTTCACTCGCACCCGGCAGACGTCGTCGAGGGTTGCGGGATACTCCGGATCGAATCCGACGTCGGTGCCGCTTCCCCGGTAATAGAACTCGCAGTAGACGGTGACGCGCGCGGCGGGAAAGACGTCCTTCAGGAACAGCGCCTCGCCCCATCCCGGGTGCGCGTGGATGACGTCGGGCGTGAAGCCGCGCTTCTTGAGCTCCAGGCAGGCGCGCACCACCGACTGGCCGCGCCGCACCGCGCTCTCGAGCGGCGCGACGTAGTGATGCGTGCGCGGGGAGGCGGGCGCGGGCGCCTGGTATCCACCGAGCTTGACGCCGGGGATCGGCGGGCGGTTCTTGATGTTCTTCGGATCGCCGAGCCCGACCACCTCCCAGCCCGGCGTCCGCGCGAGCGCGGCGGCGAGGTGGCGGTACTGGCCGGGGAAGTTCTGGTGGACGAACAGGATCTTCATGAGAGCCGCACGGTCTTCCCCAGCTTCGCCGAATTGAGGATCGCCTCGAACACCGCGACCCCGTGCTCCTCGTCGCCGCCGCCAACGGCGAGGGGGCGCCTTGCCTCGGCGGCGCGCGCGAAGTGCTCCAGCTCGGCGCGCTCGGTGCTGCCCTCCGGGAAAGCCAGCACCTGCGGCTTCTGATGGGTCCACGGGTTCTGCGTATCCATGAAGCACGTCCTCATCTGCCAGGTCGTGAGGTGCTCAACGTCGCCCACCTCCACCCAGCCTTTGGAGCCGAAGACCTGCATGCGCCAGGTCTCCGCCGTGGCGATCACGGTCCCGAGATAGCCGCTGGCGCCGGTGCTGAAGCGAAACAGCATCGAAGTCGTGTCGTCGAGCCCGTAGCGGAGCACTCGGCGCGCGCTCTGCGCGTGCACCGACTCAATGCGTCCGGCGAGGTAAAGGAACGCATCCACTAAGTGCACTCCGCGCCCCGTCATGCCGCC
The DNA here is from genome assembly GCA_050741115.1 of Burkholderiales bacterium. Classification (GTDB taxonomy): domain Bacteria; phylum Pseudomonadota; class Gammaproteobacteria; order Burkholderiales; family SG8-41; genus SG8-41. The sequence goes on along the minus strand of JBOIEM010000074.1, from coordinate 984 downwards.
CACCGGGCCTTCTTCGCGCGTCTGGCGCCAGTGGCCGGGCGGAAAGCGGTAGGCGCTCGGCCCGCAGAAATTGCCCTCCAGGTGCAGCAGCTTCCCGAGACGGCCGTCTTCCAGCATCTTGCGGATCTCCTGGAGGGCGGGCTGGAAGCGCCAGTTGTAGCCTACCGCGAGCGTGACACCGGCCCTGGCGCAGGCGCGCAGCGCCGCCGCCGCGTCTTTCCCGGAGAGCGCGAGCGGCTTCTCGGTGAAGACGTGCTTGCCCGCTTTCGCGGCGGCGACGATCTGCCCGGCGTGCCGGGTGTGCGGCGTGGCGAGGACAACGGCCTCCACATTCGGATCGGCGAGCGCCTTCTCGTACGAGTCGTAGAGCGGGAATCCCCTTTCGCGGGCGTAGTCCACCGCCCCGGAGACGTTGCGCATCGCCCCCGCGACGAAGCGGATTGCGTCGCTCTTCCCCTGCACGCTATTGACGAGGTTCCGGCCCCAGCGCCCCAGGCCGATGATCGCCGCGCGGATCATCTCACACTCGTCAACGAACCTCTTCTTCGCTGACAGCCCCGGACCATGGCGACATGACGTCCGTCGCCCCGAGGTTCACGCCGTGGCCCCTCGGGTCGCGCATGACCGCACTCGGGCAGGCGTAGTTCGTGGGATAGACCACGAGCTCGTTGAGACGAACGGGAAATTTCTTCCCGAGCGCCTTGCGTATCGCCAGGGGCATCGCTGAATCGACCGCCACGAAATCCCCCTCGCTCGCGTCGATGCGCGGATGGTGGAAGGCATCCTCCAGGTACATGCCGTGATCGACCAGGAACGAGGAGATCTGGAGCACGGCCGGAAAGATCTTGCGGCCGCCGGAGGCGCCGATGGCGAACCACGGCTTTCCGCCGCGGAGCGCGATCACCGGACACCTGTTGGTGAGCGGGCGCTTGCCGGGCGCAAGGGAGTTGGGCGTGCCCGGGCGGGGATCGAACCACATGATGC
>JBOIEM010000073.1:0-3358 GCA_050741115.1 Burkholderiales bacterium | reverse complement strand
TGATAGCGCTTGTGCAGCGCCTCCAGCTTCTCGAACTGCGGCGTATAGCCGCACTTGCTGGCGGTGTTGACCACGAGTACCGGCCGGCCGGCGAAGTCGCACAGGTTGACCGGCTTCCCCTGCAGCGAGGTGTACCGATGGTCGAGCAATCCCGAGCATGACGCCTGCGCCAGCGCGGGGGTAACGAGCAATGCAAGCGCGACCAGCAGCCGATGCATGCGCGGCAACTCGATCGGTGAGCGCGAAAACAGGACTACTGCTCCATCCCGTGCTTGTTCGCGTACACGAACAGCTCGAGCCGGTTCTGCACGCCGAGCTTGCCGTAGATGCTCGTCACGTGATTGCGCACGGTGTGCTCGCTGATGTTCAGCTTCTCGGCGATCTTGCGGTAATTGGCGCCCGGGTCCGCCGCGAGCACGCCGATCAGCTCGCGCTCCCGCGTCGTGAGCGTCGTCGTCTTGAGCTTTGCCGTATTCCGGCGTGCGACCCCGCCGGCTCGCGCCAGCTCGATGAATATCCTCCCGGTCGTGGCGCGGTCCAGCCAGAGCTCGCCCTGGTGGACCCGGTCGATCGCCTTCAGGATCGTCTCGGCCGGATCTTCCTTGTGGACGATGCCCCGCGCCCCGGCGAGCACCGCGTTGTCGTGCACCGTCGCATCGCGCAGGCCCGTCAGCACCAGCACGTGCCCCTGCGACTGCGCAACGAGCTCCGGGATGGCGCCGATTCCGCTTTCGTCGCCGAGATCGATGTCGAGGACGATGACATCCGGGCGCAACCTGCCCGCAAGGTCGAGCGCTTCCACGCGGTTGGTCGCCGCACCCACCACCTCCATCCCGGACTTCTCATTGCCGATCAGCCGTTCCAGCCCCCACAGCACGGTACGGTGATCGTCGACAAGCAGGACTCGAATCGGGGCACCGGTTCGTCGAATCATGTTGGCCCTCGCGTCAGATCGGAATGTTCACGTGCACGACCGTGTAGCCATCCACGGATCGCTCGGTGAACGCTGTCCCCCCCAGCTCTCCTGCCCTCTCCTGGATCGACCATGCGACAAATACGGGCGCGGGCCCCTGGGTTTGCGGGGCTTCGTTGCCGATCTTCAGCAGGAGCTGGTGTTCTTCGCACAGTATATGCACGAACGCCCGCTTTGCGGAAGTATGCCGCAGGACGTTGCTCAGGCCCTCCGAGACGATCTGGAACGCCTCGGCGGCGAGCCGGTTGCTGAGCTCGCCGTTGACGTCACTCTTCACCTCGACGTCGATCTGGTAGAAGCGCCGGTAGCGCTCCGCCTGCCGGTTCACGGCCGACACCAGGAAATCCCCCGGCAGTGACGCCTGGTCCCGCAACGTCGCCGCGTAGGTGCGCAGATCGCGGATCGTCAGGTTCGCCATCTCGATCAGTTCGCTGATGCGCCGGGCCTGCCCGCCGTTCTCGCTGGTTTCGCGCTGCAACGCGTCGAGCCCGAGCTTGAGCCCGATGTAGGGCTGGATCGTCGTGTCGTGGATGTCCCGCGAAATCTTGAACCGCTCGTGCTCGGCGGCCTTCGACACGAGCTCGTCCATCAGGTACATGCTCTCGACCACCGGGGATATGGTCGCGGCCGCCTGGGAAAGGAACTCGATGTCCGACTGCGTGAACGCCCTGCCCGCGGAGGTCAGGAACAGCCGCCCGGACGTACCATCGCGCTGCGAGTACGGGACGGTGAGGAACGTCCGGGCCTCGAGCAGCTCGGCGATGTCCTTGCAGGTGTCGAGATAGCTGCCGTTGCGGCTGCCGCGCAGGTCGAGATCATAGGCGATGAACCGCACGCCCCGCCGCCAGCCCGACGTGGCATCGTGGAAGGCGGCGGCGAAGGTTTCGGGCAGACACAGCAGCCGGCGCGCCATCGATTCCACGATCTCGCTCGGCTCGGCCAGCCGCCCCGGGTTCTGCGGCGAAGCGCTGTAGAGCAGGAATTTCGGGGAGTCGGTCGGGCGCCGCAGCACGAGCGTGCACGAGCTCGCGCCGAAGTGCTCCACCAGGCGGTCGAGGTTGGTCCCGATCGTGTGGTCCACTCCGAAGCGCGGATCCCAGAGGTTGTTCACCTCTTTCAGCAGGGTCAGCCCGCGCTTCAGCGCGATCTCGTAGCCGCCCCAATACACGATCAGGTAGCCGAGCGCGAGGAGATAGACCGAGCGGATGAGCGCCTCGCCGAGGCCCAATTGCGTATACGGCGGCGCGATGGTGACGCCGATCAACGTGAACAGGATTGTGGATGCGAGCGTGACCAGCAGCCCTTCCCGGTAGCCCACGGAAAAGGAAGCGACCATTATCGGGAAGAGAAAGAACAGGAAGAAGATGCTGCCGCTGCCGCCGGTGAGCGCGATGAGATAACCGAAAAAGCACACGTCGGCCCAATGGTTGATCCTCGCCACCCCGGCCGCCTCGCCCCGGGTCCCGACGTAATACACGATGATGCTGTAGGCGCAATACGCGACGAGGGAAGCGTAGATGAGCACGCTCAGGCGCGATGCTTCGGAAGCGGCGACTTGGACCACCGCCAGAGCGGAGAACGCCAGCACGATGCGTATGGCGTTCACCATGCGGGCGCCCACGGACTCGACCGGCGGCGTCGAGCGCTTGACCGCCGCCCGCGGTGCCTGCGGAATCCCCTTGTCCACTAACGCGTCACTCACGTCCGCCGCTTCTCCCTGACTTCCATCAACCCGCATGCCGCAGGCGCCTGCCAGCGCGGATTGATCTCCTGACCCTGGACTCAGGCGTCATGGAACAAGCAGGCGGCGGGACGTTAATACTACATGTCCTGTGAGAATTGTCACGCACTTCGCGAAGAAATCGGGGGGGCGCAATGTCCTAGTGCGTCAGGACACCCTGCTCATGCGTAAACGTCCGTAATAAATAGAAAATTCCACAATCTTCCGGGGGTATTCGGCGGGCATAAGACCCTCGCAATAACGCTCCGCATCATCAACCGCGTTGGGGTGATGAGAACAACCGCGGACCCAGACGGCGCGACGCCGCACAGCACAAAGCCGCAATAAGGGATTAACGGAGCGCGCGTAGATCAAGCAAATCGCGCGCAATAGCTGACTCGAACGAGCAGACACGATCGATTTCTGGCAGGGGAACTCCATGGATACGCTCTCAACGCTGTCGCCGACGGTAACGACCGATCTGCTCGACTACGCGCCGGGCAGCACGGCCACCATCACGGCGGAGAATTTCATCATCGGCAGCACGCTGTAATTCCAGGTGCTGCACGTCATCGACGAGGGTGACGACGGTATCTACGGCACGTTGGACGACGCGCTCGGCGACAACTCGGGCTCGGGCCACGAGAGCTGGTACGTCACCGACG
>JBOIEM010000072.1:0-5545 GCA_050741115.1 Burkholderiales bacterium | reverse complement strand
ACCTTGCCGCCGCCGTCGTGCGTGATGCCGTGGCTCTCCGCCAGGCGGATGCAGTCGTCGACGTCCCGCTGCGCCACCTCGGGCCCGACGCGGTTGTATTGGGCGTTGGGGTAGAGCACGGGGCGCTGCGTCGCGCAACCGGCGAGGACGAGGAGAGCGGCGCAGGCAGCGACGCGCGCCGCCAGGATACGCAGCCGGGTCGATCGCATGGCGTTTCCGTTATATCAGGACGAGCACGAGGATGACGAGCAGAAGTATGAGAATCCAGTCGGTCTTGTCGAGCGCGCCGCCCGCAGGCAGCGTATCGATCCTGCCGGCGACGAGCAGAATCTCCTCGTCGGTCATGGCGTCGAGCCGCTTCCGCGCCAGCTCGGGAGCGACGCCCAGCGCCTTGAGCCGCTCTTCCACACCTTCGCGTTCCAGGAACGCCCGCACCTGTTCGCGATCGGAGGTAAGCACGACCTCCTGCGTGGATACGATGTCCGCCGATACCGGAGCGGATACGAACGCAAAGGCGATCGCGGCGAGCACCGCTTTCCAGCCCGACATGCCACTCTTGTTCATGCGCCTCCTCCTATTGAAGCGAAGTGCGGCAGCCCGCGCTCTGTATCCGCTCACCGCGGCGCGCGGATGCCTGCGACATTGTACCGACATGGCGGCTTAATGGATGACGCAATTCGGACCGATGTGCGGATTGTCACCGAATGGAGACGGCGCCGACGGCCGCGCCGGCTCTCGACTTTCAGTCCGGGGCGGCGGTCGCCACACGGCGACACCATTTCTGATACGCTTGCGCTATCGACGCGCCAGGCTGCGAGAGCGATATGGCCCAGAAACCCGACGACCGGACCGGCGAAGCCCGGATGGATCCGAAATCCCTCTACCGCGAGGAGGTCATCACCGACCGCAAGGTGGGCACGATCCGCGTGCTGACCCCGATCATATCCGATGGCTCGACCGATGCGAGCCGGCAGTTCAGCTATGTCGGCGAGGCGCAACTGCTCACTTCGGTCGGCACGCTCCCGATCAATTTCGAGATCGAGGCGAAGACCCTCGAGGAGGCGGTATCGAGATTCGCCGAGGCCGCGAAGGAAGCGGTCGAGCGCACGGTCAAGGACCTGCAGGAGCTGCGCCGCCAGGCCGCCTCCTCCATCGTGGTGCCGCAGGGCGGCATGGGAGGCCTCGGCGGCATGGGTCCGGCGGGCATGCCGGGCGGGGGGAAGATCCAGATTCCCTGAGATCGAGAGCGACGCCTCCATGAGCCGCGACGAAGCCGCCACCGATCGTTTCGGCAATCGCGTTGACCCCATCGTTCAATACGCGCGCGGCGCGATCCTGAAAGGCACCGACGAGGAAGTGCAGCGCATGCTGCGCGCGCGCCACATGGTCGGCGAGCGCGTGCGCACGATGGGCACGGACGCCGTCTACGACCTCTCCGGGATGAACCGCGGCGGCGGCATCACTGCCGGGGACACTCAGCACCTCACCAGCCACGTGCCGTTCTTCGAGCGCTTCGAAGGCAGGACCGAGCCGCTCGCGCTGGAGCACATGGGCGCCGACCCGCAACGGCACACGGCCCTGATCCTGAACCGGGTCTCAGCGGCGAATTTCGTCGCGCTCACCACGGTGCTCGCGCCCGGCGACCGTGTGTTCGGATTCGCTCCGGCGGGCGGCGTCACCCATCCTTCGGCGGCGCGCCCGATCGCCATGGCGGGCGCCCGGCTGAGCGAGTTCCACTCTTACTCCGATCTCGAGCGGGACTGGCAGGCCGAAGGCGCGCCGCGGCTGCTCCTCATCACGCCCATCACGGCTTCCAAGAAACACCTGCCGTTCGAGGATTTCGAGCGGGCGTTGAAGCTGCCGCGCGCGCAGAACACGCTCGTCTACGTGGACGACGCGCACATGGCCTCGCGCATCGGGTTCTTCGAGGAGCCGCGTACCTTCGAGGTCGGCGACATCGATCTCGCGGTGTGCTCCGCCGACAAGCACGTCGCCGGCCCGCGCGCGGGCGTGTTCGTCGGGCGTGCGAACCTCGTCACCGCCATCGGCTCGCGTGCCTACGAGCTCGGACTGGAAGCGCAGGCGGGACAGTACGTGGGCGTCGCGAACGCGCTCAGGGACTTCGATCCCCGGGTCATCCGGCGCGCCGGCGAACTCGCCAGGGAGCTCGTGGAAGTGCTCGCGCAGCAATACGGTCCGAAGCGTGCGTATCTCGGCGGGCCGGGCGTATCGCTTTCGGGCGACGACGTGCTCGACATCGCGCGCGAGAGCCGCGGCGCGAATGAGAAGCCCGCACTGGTGGCGGTGGAGGCCGCCGGGCTGGTGGCGATGGAAATGCTGGAGCGGGACGGCATCCTCACGATCGGCGCCGTAGCGATGCCGGGCAGCGCGCCCGTGGTGCGCCTCATGATGTACCCCGACGGCCACAAGCTCGGAGTCGAGCGCATCGCCGCCTCGCTCGAGAACGGAATCGAGCGCCTGTCAGAGGTCATCGACGACGTCGACGAGGCGCGTGCGCAGCTTCTCGGGGATTGATCTCGTGAGCCCAGGCCGATTTCTCGCCGCCTTCGGCGTTGCGCTCCTCGCGTGCGCCGCCTGCGGCGCCCTCGCCCAGCCGTATCCCGCCAAGCCGGTGCGCCTCATCGTGCCCTTCCCCGCCGGCGGCGGCTCGGACATCGTCGGGCGCATCGTCGCTGGCAGGCTGACCGAACAGTTGAAGCAGCAGGTGTTCGTGGACAACCGCGCCGGCGCCGGGGGCTCGATCGGCACCGAGGCGGCGGCGCGCGCCGCGCCCGATGGCTACACGCTGGTGCTCGCCTCGACCTCCGAGATCGCCGTGAATCCGGCAATCTACACGCGGCTCGCCTACGACACGGTGCGCGACCTTGCGCCGGTTGCGCTCGTCGCCTCGACGCCGGTCGTGCTGGTCGTGCACCCCTCGCTGCCGGTCAGGAGCGTGACCGAGCTCATCGCGCTCGCGAAGGCGCGCCCCGGCGACATCAACATGGCTTCCGCGGGCAACGGCACCTTCACCCACCTCTCGGGCGAGCTGTTCAAGTCCGTCACCGGGACCACCCTGACGCACGTGCCGTACAAGGGAGCGCCGACGGCGCTCGCGGATCTCGCCGCGGGACAGGTGCAGATCATGTTCTCCTCGCTGCCGGCCGCCGTCGGCCTCATCAACGGCGGCCGCATCAGGGCGATCGCGGTTTCCACCGCGAAGCGCGCGGACAATCTTCCCCAGGTGCCCACCGTGGTCGAGTCCGGCGTTCCACCGTACGACGTCACCTACTGGTACGGGACGTTCATGCCCGCGGCAACGCCGAGAGAGATTCTCTCCCAGCTCCACAACGAGGTCGCGCTGGCGCTGCGTGCGCCCGACGTTGCCGCGAACCTGGCGCGGCAGGGGGCGACGCCCGGGGCCATGTCCCAGCCTCAATTCGAGGATTTCGTGAAGGCCGAGCACGCGCGCTGGGGCAAGGTGGCGCGGGCGACCGGTGTCAAGCTCGACTAGCATGAAACCGGCCTGCGCTGTGCCGGGCGCGGCGGCGCTTGTTCTCATCGCGTTGATCGCGGGGGCGGCTGCGGCCCAGACCGTCGATCGCCACCAGCACCGGTTCTCGGACGCGGAAAAGTGGGCGCAGGTCTTCGACGATCCGGCGCGCGACGCATGGCAGAAGCCGGACGAGGTCATCCGCGCCCTCAAGCTCCCGCCCGATGCGCTGGTCGCCGATATCGGTTCCGGAACGGGCTATTTTGCCGTCCGGCTCGCGCGCGCGGTCCCGAAGGGAAAGGTCTATGGAGTGGACGCCGAGTCGGACATGGTGCGCTACCTCGGCGAGCGCGCGCAGCGCGAGGGGCTCTCCAACATCGCCCCCGTCGCCGCGGCCGGCAGCGATCCGCGCATTCCCGCGCCGGTGGACCTCGTGATCGTGGTGGACACCTACCACCACATCCCCTCGCGCGAGCGCTACTTCCGCAATCTCCAGAAATCGCTGAAGCCCGGCGGCCGGCTTGCCATCATCGACTTCACGCCCGATTCCCCCGTCGGGCCGCCGAAGCGCGCGCGCATACCCGCCGAGACGGTGAAGAAGGAACTCGGGCGGGCGGGCTACGGGCTCCGCGAGGAGCACGCCTTTCTTCCGAACCAGTACTTCCTGGTGTTCCAGCCGCGGGAACAGTAATCGCCGGCGGCGGAAAGATCACGGCTGGAAGACGAAATTGAGCTGCACCGAGTCCACGTTGTCGCGCTGCACGTACTCGAGCCGTAGCTTGATTTTCTTGGTCAGGAGGAACCCCACGCCGATTCCGGCCATGAGGCCGTCGTCGTCACCGAAGTCCAGGCCGAGTCTGCCGATCAGCTCGACGCCCGGGGTGACCATGAGCCGGCCCACGCCGGTCGCCCACAGTCCGTTTGCTTTCACGTCGCCCGTTCCGCTCTTCTCCATGTTGCCGGTATCCATGTAGCCGACCTCGGCGTCGATGAACACCTTGGGCGACACTTCGCCGAACCCGTAGCCGCCAAAGATCTGAAAGCCGACCGCGCTGTCGGACCCGGAAACTTCGTTCGAGCTCGCGCCCGCGCCGAAGAACAGTTTGCTCGTGTCCAGGCCCTGGGCTGCGGCAACAGACGATAGCGCGATCCCGATAAGCGCGATAACCGTTACGCGAATGGTATTCAGCATCTCGAATCTCCTTTCGCTTCCAGAGTAACGCGTCAAGAATGATAGCGACTGCGGATTCCTCTCGCACAAATTTTATACGCTCGAGCGAATTTTCGAAACGATCACGGCTCGACTGTCGCCTATGGACGACAGATCGGCGCGGCGCCGGTGAAATGAATACGTCGTTCTTTCGTTGTCAACGCTTCGGCGGCATGACGGGAGGGAGCACGTGCGCCGGGCGTTTCGGGCCCATGTGAAGCGTTACGGTTCCGCCGAAGATCGCCGGCGGGCGATCGGTCTCGTCGTCGTGCACGAACGGGCCGCAGCCGCGCATCGGGTTCTTCATGTTGGAGAGCGTCGCCGCCTTGCCCTCCCACTGAGGGTCCTTGCGGCCGATGGTGAGGCTGCTTCAGCGAAGCCGCTGGATCGGGTGATCAACTCGAAACCGGGGCTTCCGGGGTGGTCGCGGCCCGCGCCCGACTCGAGCGCCAAGGGTCCCGGTGTCTTCCCTATCATTCATGGTCTTGTCGACGCGCAAATCCCATGGTTCGGCGGGCTCGCCGGGGCCGGCCGGGGCTGGACGACCCGAGCGCCGCGCGCGGCTTGCCAATCGGCTTCGACTTGGGCTATCGTGGCCACGATATGAACTGATCTTCCCGGGCGAAGGTCAGAGAAACCAAGTGGCGCCCAGGACCCCCGACGGAGCGGTGGGCTATGGGATGCCCATCGTCGAGGAGGAGGTATGCAGCGCTTCATCGCGATTCGCATGCTCCAGAGTCTCCTGGCCCTGTGGGTCATGAGCCTCATCGTGTTCGGCCTGGCACGCATCAGCGGCAATCCGCTGGACGTGATGCTGCCGATAGAAGCCCTGCCCGAGGACT
>JBOIEM010000071.1:0-5408 GCA_050741115.1 Burkholderiales bacterium | reverse complement strand
ACGACCACTATGAAACCTCCGCCTTCGCGAAATCCGCCACTCGTCGCTCGTCACTCGTCACCGCGCGCAGCGCCCGCTGCGCGCACAACCTGAACTACTGGACCTTCGGCGACTACCTCGGCATCGGTGCGGGCGCGCACGGCAAGCTGTCCTTTCCGGGACGCGTCGTGCGGCAGCAGCGGGTCAAACACCCCGAGCGTTACCTGGCGGGCGTGGAGTCAGGCGACCCGGTCGAGGAGCAGCACGACGTGCACCCGGAGGAGATACCTTTCGAGTTCATGATGAACGCGCTGCGGCTCAACGCGGGTTTTCCCACGTCGCTGTTCGAGGAGCGCTCCGGCCTGCCGGTCACGGCCATCCTGCGCGAGCTCGATGAGGCGGAGCGCCGCGGCCTGATCGAGCGGGACCACGCGCGCATCGCGCCAACGCCGCTCGGGCGGCGGTTTCTGAACGACTTGCTGCAGATCTTCCTGCGGGAGAAGACGGCCGTTTGACGATCAGGCTACCAGCGCGCCGGCAGCACACGCTGCGGCTGCGACCGAAGCGACGGTCCGAACATGATTCCAGAGCGTCCACTCGCGGACGTACACGGGCCAGTATGACGCTGCTTCCGATGACTGCGCGCTCAAACGGGCGAGGCGTTCGTTCCGCGGGACATTGAACGCGACGGTAACGAGAAAGGAGCCGACGAGGTAGAGGAGGCCCGCGGCGAGAAGCAACGAGGAACCGGACGCTTCCCATTGCAGGACGGACACGACGATACCACCAAGCGACAGCAGTGCGCTGCCCATGAACACGCCCAGGAACAGCGGATTCAGGACGACGACATTGACGCGCTGCATGGCGGCGACGCCCTGGCTTGCGGGAAGCTGAGCCAGCGCCTTCATGACGAAAGTGGAGAAGGCAAAGAACACGCCGCCCACCGTGCCGGCGCCGATGCAGATGAGAACCGAGAGCGCAACGAGCATGCCCGGAATGTGCGGGAACGCAAAGTGGTCTATGACGCCTGACGTGAAGCTCGAGGGGTGCGCCGCTTGCAGCGCATCCTTCTCGAAGCGCAGGCTGGAAAGCGCGTCAGGCTACCGCAAGGTGTCGGAGACATAGAGCTCGTAGGCGCTCACCCAGCGAATATGCCCGTGCGCAGCCCCGAATATTGGCATTGCTCCAACGCCGGCCAGCAGTAGCAGCACGGCCGTCGCGACCAGCCACGCGTGGCCCCGGGCATGTCGATCTATGACCTTGGCAATCATTCCTGCGACCCAGTAAAGCATGGCCCCGTACGGAACCAAGTGGATGAGCCCAAAGGACAGAACCGAAGAGTTTGAAAGATTGCGGATCGTAATGAGCAGGATGCCGGCGTAGGGCAGCAATCCTCCGACCACAGCCAAGTCACGGCGCGCTCCGGACACAAGGTAACAGTATAGTTGGGGGACGTAGCTAACAGTTTGCACACGTTATCGGGCACCAGATTGCGAGGAGGGATCACGGGCACACAAGAGTTCGGCGGAAGACGACGTCCCAGACCCGGTGACCGAGCCGCAGGCCGCGTGACTCGAACTTGGTCTGCGGGCGCCATTCGGGCCGCGGTACGAATCCATCCGCCGTGTTGATGAGTAACCGCTCTGCGGAAAGGACTTCCAATATTTGGTTCGCGTAATCTTCCCAGTCGGTTACCGCGTGCACGTAAGCTCCGTGCTTCATCCGTGACGCGAGCAGCGCGACAAAGGGCGGCTGGATGAGCCGCCGCTTGTGGTGGCGTTTCTTCGGCCACGGGTCCGGGAAGAAGACGTGCACGCCGTCCAGGCTCGCCGGGGGAATCATGCTCTCGATGACCTCCGTCGCATCGTGCTCGATGACGCGGACATTCGTCAGCCCGAGCTCCGCCACGCGCTTGAGCAGCCCTCCGACGCCCGGGCTGTGGACCTCGATGCCGAGATAATCGTTGTCCGGGTGCTGCGCAGCGATGCGGGCGGTAGTCTCTCCCATGCCGAAGCCGATCTCGAGGATGCGCGGCGCCGCGCGCCCGAAGACACGGTCGAAGTCGAGTGTCGTGTCCGCGTAGGTTATCCCGAAGTGCGGCAGCAACGATTCGCGCGCCCGCCGCTGCGCGCCGGTTGCGCGGCCCTGGCGCAGGACATAGCTGCGGATTGGACGCTTGGCGATGTTCATGGGGCGGGGACCGGGCGGCACGGCGCGCGGCCGTAAGCGCCTAGGAATGGTAGGCGGCGAGTGCCAAGCGGTGAGCAGTGAGGCTCGCTGCAATACCGCCGACCGCTTACTGCTTACCGCTTACCGGTTGGATGAGCCCCATCGTCGGAGAACTCGGTGCGGCGGAGTAGAGCTTTTTCGGCATGCGGCCCGCGAGGAAGGCGGCGCGCCCCGCCTCCACGGCCATCTTCATCGCGGACGCCATGAGCACCGGGTTTTTCGCCGCGGCGACGGCGGTATTCATCAGCACGCCGTCGCAGCCGAGTTCCATCGCGATGGCGGCGTCCGAAGCGGTTCCCACTCCGGCGTCCACCAGCACCGGCACCTTCGCGCTCTCGATGATGATCTGCAGGTTCCAGGGGTTGAGGATGCCCATGCCGGAGCCGATCAGTGAGGCGAGCGGCATCACCGCCACGCAGCCGGCCTCCTCCAGTTGTTTCGCGATAATGGGGTCGTCCGAGGTGTAGACCATCACCTTGAAGCCTTCCTTCACCAGCGTCTTCGCCGCAGCGAGGGTGTCCACCAAGTTGGGGTAGAGCGTCCTCGGGTCGCCCAGCACTTCCAGCTTCACCAGGTCGTGGCCGTCGAGCAGCTCCCGCGCGAGCCGCAGCGTGCGCACGGCGTCCTCCGCCGTGTAGCAGCCGGCGGTATTGGGGAGCAGGGTGTACTGCGACGGCGGCAGGAACTCGAGCAGGCTCGGCTGCTTCGGGTCCTGGCCGATGTTGGTGCGGCGGATCGCGACCGTGACGATCTCCGCGCCGCTCGCCTCCACCGCCGCCCGCGTTTCGGCGAAGTCCTTGTACTTCCCGGTGCCGATCAGCAGGCGCGAGCGGTACGGCTTGCCGGCGATCACCAGGGGATCGAGGTTTTCATGCGGCTTCATAGGGCGGAATTCAGGATTCGGGATTCAGCGGTCGAGTCACGCGGCTCCAGGCGATCAGCCGCCGCCGACGGCGACGACGATCTCGAGGCGGTCTCCCTCGACGAGACGCTCGAACGCGAACCGGCTGCGCGGCACGATCTCGCCGTTACGCTCGAGCGCGACGCGCTTGCCCGCGAGATCGAGCCGCTCCAGCAGCTCGGCGCAGCTCACCGGGGCGTCGAGCTGGCGGTGTTCGCCATTGACCGTGACCAATATCATGTAAACCCATTGTCACGCGTTGACCCATCTTTGGCAACACGCTATCAATCCCTTAAGATTGCAGCCGCGCGGGTGTAGTTCAATGGCAGAACATCAGCTTCCCAAGCTGAATACGTGGGTTCGATTCCCATCACCCGCTCCAAGTCACAACAGGATCAGGGCTGGGTGGAGTTCAGGGCCACGAAGGTGCCTCCGTTGCGCGCTGCCAGCTCCCGCATCAGTGTCGCGAAGCGTACCCCCGTGTAGCTCGACTGCGCCGGCGGCCCGAACATGGTCGGAAAGCCGACCCCGTGTATGCGGACCGGCCGGTTGCCCGAGGCGTCGGGGCGGTTCAACTGATCGACCTTGCGCACCACCTCGTCGATGGAGGGGCCGGTGAATTCGTCGCCGAAGACGTAGAGGCTGATCTTGTGCTCCAGGCTGCGGAACGTGCGGATCGCCATCTCGATGCCTTCGGCGGGGCTGCTCTTGCTGAACGGCTTCCAGTCGCGCAGACGCTCGACGATTGCAGCGCGGCGCGCGGGGCTGTCCGGGATCCACTGGCCTCCATACTGCGAGAACATGAACTGCCCCTGGTCGCTCATCACCTGGATGCCCTTGACCCGGGGATAGATCCTGAGCGTCTCCTCCACCTTGCGCCGCATGAGCGTCCAGGCGAGCGACTGCATGCTGCCCGAGGTGTCGATGATAAAGACGATGTATTCGCTGTCCACCGGGATACCGCCGACCAGGCGCTCCGGCGGCGCCGCCCGGCGCCGGGCGAGGAGGCGCTTCATCTCCTCGGTGAGCTCCTGCTGGGCGAGCGCGAGCTGGTCGCGGATGCGGTTCTGCACGGCCGCGGTATCGCGCGCGGCCCGGTAGCGGCCCTTGATCGTCGTCAGCTCGTCCTGGTGGCGCGCCACCAGGCGCTCCGCGCGCGAAACGTCGGCGTGCTGCGCGTCGAGCTGCGCCCGCAGGGACTTCAGGCGCGCCTCGAGCTCGGCGCGCTCCTCCTGGAGAACTTTCAGCTCGGCGCGCAGCGTCTCTGCGTCGCGTTCCATCACCTGGGGCTGCGCACCGCGCGCGATGACGAACAGCAGCAGGACGGCGCCGAAGCCGCAGCAGATGGCGTCCAGGAACGAGAGCGAGACGCCCTCGAGCTCGCGCCTGCGCCGCCGGCTCACGGCCAGTCCTCCGCGGGGCTGAGAAGCGAGCCGCGGCTCACCTGCGCGAGCCTCCAGAAAGCGGACGCCGCCATCGGGTCGCCCTCCATGGGGAGCAGGATGACGTTGACAGGTATCCCCTTGGGAAGGCTCCGGAGCGCATCGTCGAAGAAGCGCAGGCGCTGCTCGCCCGAAATCGTGTAGCGCAGGCCGGGCTCCCGGTCGATCGTGGGCAGGCCGTCGGTCACGAGGAACACATTGTCGGGGCGGGGTTTCATCTCGCCGATGACATTGAACGCGTGGTGGAGGCTGGTTCCGCCCCGCGGGACGATTCTCTTCGTGGCATCCACCGCGCCGTTGAGCGCCGCCGGATCACCCGCGTTGAGCCAGCGCCCGGCGCTCTCGCGCACGACCGGCTCGGCGCGCTCGTTGAAGCCGTAGATCTGGAATCGGGAGCCGGGCGGAATCTGCGCCGCGATCCAGTCCAGCGTGGCGAGCGCGCGGCGCCACTTGGCCGCCTGGCGCAGTTCGGCCGCGGGGAGGTTGCGCAGCCGCACGACGTCCACGATCCGCTCGGCCAGCATGCTCGCGGAGGTGTCGAACAGGATGAGGATGCGCTCGCCTCCGACCTTGAGGCCGGTGAGATACTGGCGGTCGCCTTGCCCCGGGAAGCTCCGCAAGCGATCGCCCTCCTCGGCGCGCTGCAGGGCACCGCCTTCCAGGCGCTTCAACTCCTCGTCACGGGACTTGAGGTCGGCCTTCAGGCGATTGACATGCTCCTCGCGGGCGATGCGGTCGGTTTCGAGCTGCGCGATGTCATAGCGCCGGCCCGCGATGTTCTCGGTCATGGTTCTTGCCTGGGCCAGCAGGCGCTGAGTTCGCCCGCCCGCCCGCTCGACATCCGCACCGAGTGCGGC
>JBOIEM010000070.1:0-4357 GCA_050741115.1 Burkholderiales bacterium | reverse complement strand
TCGGACGCGCACACCGCGATCCTGCGCAGGCTGGAGGCGGATATCGAGGCGGTGAGGTTCGATACCGGCTCCGGGAAGATCGAATTGCCGGTCAAGCTCAAGGTGCACGACTCCATCTTCGTGCCGCTCGCGAAGTGGCCCATGCTGATCGCCGGCAACTACCGCTGCGTGCAGAAGGACGGCATCCGGTCCATCAAGGACGCCGTCCACGCGGACATCGAGGCATCGCGCTCGGTATACAACTGGGTGGTCAGGTTGTGCACGACGCTGGGCGCGTCCGAGAAGGACCTCGTGCCGTTCGAGAAGTATGCAGGCGCTGCGCTGTCGCTTGGGAGCCCGTCGTCCGCGGCCCGGGCGCTCTTCGGCGGCGCGCCCAATATCGAGCGGGTGGACCGGCTGGTGCAGGCCATCGCCGCCCAAAAGGGCATGCGCTCCGAAGTGGTCGACGAAACGGTGGCCCTGGTCGACGCGCGGCTGGGGGCTAATCGCAAGAAAGCGGCCTGATCGAACGCGTGTCCGCGCTTTCGCGTAGCCAGCACCCGCGCGCGGCGCTAGATTGCGGGCAACCCCGGGCAGCGCATGCGTGAGTCATTCGACGTCGTCATCATCGGCGGCGGGCTCGTCGGCCTCGCCCTCGCGCGCGCGCTTGCCGGCAGCGGATTGACGCAGGCGCTGATCGAACCGCAGCCGCCCGCGCCTCCACCGGCCGGCGCCGGCTGGGACAGCCGCGTTTACGCCTTGAGCCCGGGATCCGCCGCCTTTCTCGGGGATTGCGGCGCTTGGCAGCGGCTGCCACCGGAGCGGATCGCGCGCGTCGAGGTGATGCGGGTATACGGCGACGAGCCGGGCGCCCGCCTCGAGTTCAGCGCCTACGACGCGGGATTGCGCGAGCTCGCCTTCATCGTCGAGAATCGCCGGCTGCAGCACGCGTTGTGGGAAGCGGCGCGCGGGCAGGATCTGCGCGTGCATTGTCCCGCCGGCTGGAGCGCGCTGGAATTTCACGAGGACCATGTCGCAGTGCGGCTCGACGACGGCGCGGAGCTTGTCGCGCGGCTCGCGATCGGCGCCGATGGCGCGGAATCGCGCGTGCGCGCCCATGCCGGCATCGCCGTGCGCGCAGCCGACTACCGTCAGCTCGGCGTGGTCGCGAATTTCTCCTGCGAGAAGCCCCATCACGACGTCGCTTTCCAGTGGTTCCGGCGCGACGGCGTGCTGGCGCTCCTGCCGCTGCCGGGCGGCCGCGCTTCCATGGTGTGGTCGATTGCCGAGGATGGGGGTCGCCGCCTGCTCGCGCTGCCGGGCGCGGCGCTCGCCGCCGAAGTGGAATCGGCGAGCGGCGGCGCGCTGGGCGCGCTGAAGGTCATCACGCCCGCCGTGGGATTCCCATTGAAGCTGCAGCGCGTGACGCAGTTCACGAAGCCGCGCCTTGCGCTGGTGGGAGACGCCGCTCATAATGTGCACCCCCTCGCGGGCCAGGGAGTGAACCTCGGATTTCGCGATGCGCGCGCGCTCGCCCGGGTGCTCACGGAGCGCGGGCCGCAGGGCGATTGCGGGGACCACGCGCTGCTCCGGCGCTACGAGCGGGCGCGCAGGGAAGACGTGCTCGCGATGCAGGTCGCGACCGACGGGCTGCAGAAACTTTTCAACAACGACGCTGTCTTCCTGGCGAGGGCGCGCAATCTGGGGTTGAGGCTCGTCGACCGGCAGCCGTGGTTGAAGAGCTTCCTGGTGCACCACGCCGTCGCCTGAGCGCGGCGCGGCACACGAAGGATCAGGACCATGGCACGAAAGCTCGCGGCGACTTGCGTAATTCTGACGGCTCTTGCGGCGGGGAGCGCCTGCGCCAGCGAGGCGACGATCCGGCAGTCGTTCCAGGAGCGATTCCCCAACTCGACGGTGGAAAGCGTCGCGCGGACGCCGTTCGCGGGAATCTACGAGATCGTGTTCAACGGCCAGATCGCCTACACCGACGAGAAGCTCACCTTCGTGTTTTTCGGAAACCTCGTGGACTTGCGCGCCGGCGCCGAGCGCAACCTCACGCGCGAGCGCAACGCCCAGCTTGCCGCCCAGGCGCTCACCAAGTCCGCGGACAACGCGGTCAAGCGCGTGCGCGGGAACGGCAGACGCGTGCTGTACACGTTCGAGGATCCCAACTGCGGCTACTGCCGCGAGTTGCAGAAGGAGCTGATGAAGCTCTCCGACGTCACCATCTACACCTTCCTGTGGCCGATCCTCTCGCCCGATTCGGTCGAGAAATCGCGGGCGGTGTGGTGCTCGCGGGACCGCGCCAAGGCGTGGGATGACCTCATGTCGCGCGGCGTCGCGCCGCAGAACAGCGCCAAGTGCGACGCCCCGTTCGCGAAAAACCACGATCTCGCGCAGCGCTTCGGCATCCGCGGGACGCCCGCCGTCTACCTTTCCGATGGACGCCAGGTCGGCTCCGGGTACGTGCCGGCGTCCGAGCTCGAACAGGCGCTCAACTCCGTCGCTTCGAAGTAAGCCGTTTCGCGCGGTCAACAGGGGACGGCGTCGGCCGTTATCCCCTGGATGACGGGCGCCATCCATACTGGTCCATCGGCAAAATCGCGGCCACCGGTTGCCCGGTTGAGCGCGGCGCTCGCGGCATCGGCGCTGGTGCACTGGACGCTGCTGTCATCCGCGCTGCTGGATGCGCAATGGAAGGCCGGCGCATTGCACACGGGAAACGCGCCGATGACGGTGCGCCTTGCGGCGGCGCCGGTTCCCGTGCCGGATGTCCCGGCAACCCCTGAAGCCGGCGCGCGCCGCTTGCCGTTGCCGGCGCTACCCCAAGCGTCCGATCCGGATTATTACGCGGCGCGGGATCTCGACGACTATCCCAGGCCGCTCGCTCCGCTCCCGATCGATCGGCCGGCTCGCGACGGCGCAGGCGAGGTGCGGCTCGAGATCCTGATCGATGAGCGCGGTGTCGTGCGCGACGTGGTCTTCGCCAGCCCCGCTGGGCCGGGCGGCGCGGGCGACGCGCTGCGCGCCGCGCTGGCCACGACCCTGTTTCTGCCGGCGCGCAAGGACGGGCGCCCGGTGCGCAGCCGCATCGTGCTGAGCCTGACACCCGGCGCGCCCCAACGGGAGCCGTAACCGGTCAGCGATTCCCCGAATCCTGATTTTGGAACGAGTTGGGCAGAAGCACCCACATTGTGAGCGGCTGCTTCATGCGGCCAGCCTCGCGCGCTGCCTCTTCTCCATGGCCCCAGAAGAAGTCCGCCCGCACCGCGCCGCGGATGGCGCTGCCGGTGTCCTGAGCGAGCATCAGCCGGTTGAGCGGCCGGCTGGAGAGCGGCCAGGTGGTGGCGATGTAGACCGGGGCGCCGAGCGGCACTGACGCCGGGTCGACCGCGAGGCTGCGGCGCGATGTGAGCGGCACGCCGAGCGAACCGATCGGCCCGGGCAGGCCGGCGGGCAACTCGCGGAAGAACACGTAGCGCGCGTTGTGATTGAGCAGCTCCGTCAGCTTCTCGGGGTTCGCGCGCGCCCACGCCTGAATGCCCTGCATCGAGGCCTTTTCCAGGGGCAGTTCGCCGCGTTCAACCAGGTGCCTGCCGATCGAGCGATACGGGTGGCCGTTGTTATCGGCGTAACCGATGCGCAGCGTCTCTCCGCTGTCAAGCGTGATGCGGCCAGAGCCCTGGACCTGCAGGAAAAAGAGTTCCACGGCGTCGTCCACCCACGCGATCTGCCTGCCGGCAAGCGGCGCGCGCCCCTGCCCGATCTGCGCGCGATCGTAATAGGGCACGACGCGCCTGCCTTCGAGTCGGCCTCGCAGCTGCAAGCCCTTCAATTCCGGATACGCCTCGGCGAGGTCGACCTCCAGGAGGTCGTCGGGAACGCCGTAGAGGGGATAGCGATAGCGCGCGGAAGCTCTGCGGCTGCCGCGGAGTAGCGGCTCGTAGTAACCCGTGATCAGCCCCTCGTCGCCGCCATCGGCGCGCAGCAGCTGGAAGGGCGTGAAGTTCGCCTCGAAAAAGCGCCGCGCGGACTCTCGGTCCGGGTTGCTGATGACTGTGGCCGCGGCGCAAATGTCCCGCCACGCCGCCTGCTTCCCGAGCGCGCGGCAGCTCGCCTGAAACGCCTCCCACGCCTGCCCCGGGTCCTCCGCCCGCCATTCCGGGAGATCGTTCCAGGACGCCTGACGGAGCACTCCCGCCTCGGCCGGCGGAGCCGGTCTGGGCGGCGGCGTTTCCCTGGGCAGGGGCGGGGGTGAAGAGGGTTGCGGCAGCGGGGTCTCGCAGCCCGCCAGCGCAAGTAGCGCCCAGAGGGCGAGTGCGCGGATGCTGCGCATCTTGTCTCGAAGAAAAATGGGGTCAGGCTCGATTTTCTG
>JBOIEM010000069.1:0-6758 GCA_050741115.1 Burkholderiales bacterium | reverse complement strand
TCGCGGCTGGGGATCACCGGCTTCTGCTGGGGCGGGCGCATCACCTGGACCTACTGCGTGCACAACCCGAAAGTGAAAGCGGGCGTTGCGTGGTACGGCCGGCTTGTCGCGCCCTCGAAGGCGCCGCTGCAGCCGGCCTATCCGGTCGAGCTCGCGCCGCACCTCAAGGTGCCGGTGCTGGGGCTCTACGGCGGCGAGGACGCAAGCATCCCGGTCGCGAACGTCGAGCAGATGCGCGGCGCGCTGAAGGGCGCGGGCAACGCCACGAGCGAGATCGTGGTCTACGACGGCGCGCCGCACGCGTTCTACGCCGACTACCGCCCGAACTACCGCAAGGAAGCCGCGGAGGATGGCTGGAAACGGATGCAGGCGTGGCTCAAGAAATACGGTGTCGCGTAAATGTGCCGTCGTCCCCGCGAAGGCGGGGACCCAGGCTGCGCTCTAGATTCCCGCCTCCGCGGGAATGACGGATCGGAGCCGCCATCTATTGGTGCCGGGCGCCGAGCTTAAGCAGCCGGCCGACGGTGTCGGATGCCTTCAGGCCGGTGCCGGTCAGGACCAGCACCGTCGTCTCGCCCCGCTTGATCGCGCCGCGCGAGATCAACTGCGACAGCCCCGCCGCAGCGGCGGCGGAGGTCGGCTCGACGTAGAAACCTTTCTGCGCGAGCCCGGCGAGCGCGCGCACGATCTCATCCTCCGTCACCGCCACGATCTCGCCGCCGGAGGCCCGCACCGGTGCGAGAACCTCGCGCATCCGCGTTGGCTTCGACGAGGCGATGCCTTCCGCGACGGTCGGGCTGGCCGCGACCGGCACGAAATGCTCGACGCCCGCCCGGAACGCGGCGTAGTACGGCGCGCAGTTCGCCGCTTGCACGCCGTAGAGGCGCGGCATGCGCGCGCTCTCGCCGTTGCGCAGCAGTTCTGAAAAGCCGCGATCGCAGCCGAGCACGTTGGCGCCGTAGCCGACCGGCATGACCACGCTGTCCGGCGCGCGGAACCCCAGCTGCTCCCATAGTTCGTAGGCAAGGGTCTTGGTTCCTTCGGCGAAGAACGGCTGCAGGTTGTGGCTGGCGTAGAAGACGTCCCGGCTCATCGCCAGGGCCGCTTCGGCGACGTCCTGGCGCGATCCCTTGATCGACGCCACATCCGCGCCGCATGCAGCGATCTGCGCAATCTTCGGATACGACGCCGTTTCGGGCACCAGCACGCGGCAGCGCATGCCCGCCCGCGCGCAATAGGCGGCAAGCGAGGCGCCCGCATTGCCCGATGAGTCCTCCAGCACTTCGCTCACGCCGTGGCTCTTGAGGTAGCTCACCATCACGGTCATGCCGCGGTCCTTGAAGGAGCCGGTAGGCATCATGAAATCGAGCTTGAGCTCGACCGCGATCCCGTCCCACGCGGCCCGGACGAGCGGCGTCCAGCCCTCGCCCATCGTGACCGCGCTCCCGGCATCCACCAGCAGCGCCTTGCGGTAGCGCCACAGCGAATGGACCGAGCCGTCGATGTCGCGGCGCGCAAGTCCCGGCGCGGGGCCGAGATTGACGTGGCCGCCGGAGTCGCCGCGCCAGCGCGGTGTACTCAGCGGGTAGGTCGCGCCGGTCTTCGAGTCGACGTAATGCATGGCGGAATGCTAGAGCCTGTCTCAATAATAGGCTCTAAAGAAAAAGGCGGGTGGTGTCCCGCCTTTTCCCCGGTCCGCGCCGCGCAATGTGCGCGCGAGCGGTGACGTCCCTGTTACTTTCCTTCCTGGCCCTTCTTCACGGCCTCGCCCTCGGTCTTCTTGCCCTCGCCCTTCTTGGCTTCGCCCTTGGGCTTCGGCTTCGCCTTGGGCTCGGCCTTCGTGGCCTCGCCCTTCGTCTTCTTCTCGGCCTTCGTCTTCTTCTCGGCCTTCGCCTTCTTCTCGGCCTTCGGCTTGTCGGCCTTTTGCTTGTCGGCCTTTTGCTTGTCGGCCTTCGGCTTGTCAGCCTTTGGCTTGTCCGGCTGGGCCGGTGTCGCCGGCGTAGCGGGCTGGGCCTGCGCCATCGCGCTGGAGGTTACGGCCGCGAACGCCACGGCGATCAGGGTGGTCAGCAACTTGCTCATGTCATGGCTCCTTTCCTCGGGTACCGGGTTGTTCCGGAATCGCTTCTCCGGTCAGGACAGTAACGCTCGGGGCCTTCCGCCCGTTGACCCGCCTCTGCCGGGGTGTCGCCGGATAGTTACAGTAGAATACAACCATCCGGCACCCGCCGGCATTCTCCCGACCGAAAACAGCTCGCAACCGGCACTCCCATGGACCTCAAACTTTCCGGCCGTACCGCCCTCATTACCGGCGGCTCGCGCGGCATCGGTTACGGCGTCGCGCAGTCGCTCGCCGCCGAAGGCTGCCATCTTCACCTCGCCTCGCGCAGCGCCGCCGACCTCGAGGCCGCCCGCCTGAAGCTCGCGGCCGCGCTCAAGGTCAACGTCACCACCCACGCGCTCGATCTCGCCGTGAGCGGGAACGCGAAGAAGCTCGGTGACGCCTGCCGTGACGTCGACATCCTGGTGAACAATGCCGGCGCGATTCCCCAAGGCACGCTCACCGGCCTCGATGAGAAGGTGTGGCGCGACTCGTGGGACCTCAAGGTCTTCGGCTACATCAATCTCTCGCGCGCGATCTACGCCGCCATGTGCGAGCGGCGCCGTGGCGTCATCGTCAATATCATCGGCGGCGCCGGCGAGCGCCCCACTCCCGGCTACATTGCCGGCAGCATGGCGAACGCGGGGTTGATGGCGTTTTCGCGCGCTCTCGGGGCGGAGAGCCCAAATTACGGCGTGCGGGTGATCGGTCTCAATCCCAGCGCGACCGCGACCGACCGCGGCGTCATGCGCTGGCGCAACCAGGCGCAGAAGGATCTGGGCGACCCGGAGCGCTGGCGCGAGCTGACCAAGGGCTTCCCGTTCAGCCGGCCCGCCACCGTGGAGGAGATCGCGGACGTCGTTGCGTTCCTCTGCTCCGACCGCGCCTCCTACGTGTCGGGCACCGTCATCAGCGTGGACGGTGGCAACAGCGCGCGCACCGCCCGCTAGACGCGCGATGCGGCGGCCGATCAGCCTCAAGATCTATAGCATCGCCTTCGGCCTGCTGGTGCTGATGGTGGTGGTGACCGGGCTGTCGGCGCGCAATCTCAGGATCCTCAACAACGAGGTCGCGGCGCTCGCCGGCTACTACATCCCCCTCGATCAGCAGATCGGGAGCGTGGAAACCCTGGTGCGCCAGCAGGTGGTGCACTTCGAGCGCATCCTGCTCCTGATGCAGGCCCGCGACCGCGACCGCGCCGCACTCGAGCAGGAACAGCGGCTGTTCGACGAGCGGGGCGTCAACGCCGACCAGGTCATCGACTCGAGCCTGCGCCTGGTCGAGCGGGCGCTCGCCTCCCCCGACGTCAACGTGGACCACGTCGCCTTCTCCGTGCTGAAGAACGAGTTGCCGGACATCCAGACCGCGCGCCAGCATTTCCATTCGACCTTCCGCCAGTTCCTCATCGAAGCGGAGGAAGGCAATCCGCGCTCGATCAAGATCGTGCGCGAGGCCATGGTCAAGGAAAAGGACGCGGTCAACGCGCGCATGGAGAAGGTGATTCTCGCGCTGCAGAAAGTCACCCAGGACGCCGCCAACAATGCGCACGCCGAGGAGGAAAAGGCGATCCGGTTGAACTGGGGCATCACCCTCATCGCCGGCGTGCTCGGCCTCATCTTCGCGGCGGTCATCACCCGCAACCTCGTGCAGCCGGTGCGCCGGCTTCTCAGCGGCACCAAGGCCGTCGAGGAGGGGGATCTCAATATCCGCATCCAGGCGAGCTCCGCCGACGAGATCGCGGCGTTGACCGAGTCGTTCAACAAAATGGTCGCCGGGCTGCGGGAGAAGGAACGGATCAAGGACACGTTCGGCAAGTACGTCGATCCCCGCATCGTCAAGGGGCTGCTCGAGAACCGGCTCTCCTCGACCGGCGGGGAGAAAAGGGTAATGACCGTGTTCTTCTCCGATCTGGTGGGCTTCACGGCGATGTGCGAGCAGCTGACCCCGGACGGCGTGGTGCGGTTCCTGAACCAGTACTTTACGCTCATGTCCGAGCCGATCCGGGAGCACGGCGGCATCCTCGACAAGTTCATCGGCGACGCGATCATGGCGTACTGGGGGCCGCCGTTCACCGACGAGAGGGAGCACGCCGCGCTCGCGTGCTTCGCGGCGCTGGAGCAGATGGCGCGGCTCGAGCGGTTCCGCCGCATGCTGCCCGACATCATGGGCCTGAGAAAGGGGCTCCCCGCGGTCAACATCCGCATGGGCATCGCGACCGGCGACGTGACGGTGGGCACCATCGGCTCGGAGTCCGCGAAAGGCTTCACCGTGATCGGCGACACCGTCAACCTCGCCTCGCGGCTCGAAGGCGCCAGCAAGGAGTACGGCACCACCATCCTCATCAACGAGGACACGTGGAAGCTCGCGGCCGACGCCGTGGAAGCGCGGGAGCTCGACAGCATCCGCGTGGTGGGCAAGACCGAGCCGGTACGCGTATACGAACTGCTGGGACGCAAGGGGCAGGTGAACCCGGTCACCCGCGATCTCAGGGACCGTTACCAACTGGGCCTCGATCACTACTACAAGGGCGAGTGGGATCAGGCCGAAGCCTGCTTTGACGCGTGCCTGAAACTCAGGCCGGACGACGCCCCATCGAAGCTCCTCGTCTCAAGGGTGAAGCATTTCCGGGACGAGCCCGCGGCACGCCGTGCGGACGGCGTGTGGAGCCTCACCAGGAAGTAGCCGCGGCGTGGCGGGTATTCCCTTCCCCCCTTGCGGGGGAAGGTGGGATGGGGGGTCGTGCCTGGGTCCCCGCCCCTGCGAGGACGACCGGCTCTAGGTAGCGCCGCCCGGTGCCTCGTCCCGGTTGCAGGTGCAGGTATCGCTGAACGTCTTGTCGCAGCAGACGATCTTGCCCGCGCGGCAGCCGCACACTCCCTTATTAGCCTTGCAGCATGCCTGCTGCTGGACCAGGCGGTCGCCGGCCGCGCCGGTTGGAACGGCCTCAGCGCAAATCTCGGGCCGGGGCGCGAGTGTCCTGTCGACGCCCCGATCCGCCCCCGTCTCACCCACAGCGATCACCGAAAATACGGCCAGGAGCCCGACAAGCTGTAAGCGCCTCATGATTGTCCTCCTCGATTTCCAAGCGGTATTAACGGTCAGGACCGCTTTGCGTTGACGGTACCAGCCAGTGTGCCATAACTGTGCCGGAACGCTCCGGCCACGGCCGCGCGGTGTCAAAGGACATAGTGGGTCTGGTTGGATTCGAACCAACGACCAAGGGATTATGAGTCCCCTGCTCTGACCGGCTGAGCTACAGACCCCCGCCGGGCATTATACGAACGATTTCAACTTTCCTGGTCGAGGAAGCTGCGCAGCCGCTCGGAGCGCGAGGGATGCCGCAGCTTCCGCAGCGCCTTCGCCTCGATCTGCCGTATGCGCTCGCGGGTGACGTCGAACTGCTTGCCGACCTCTTCCAGCGTATGGTCGGTGTTCATCTCGATGCCGAAGCGCATCCGCAGCACCTTCGCCTCGCGCGGGGTGAGGGTGTCGAGCACGTCCTTGGTGACGCCGCGGAGGCTCGCGTAGACCGCCGCCTCGTTGGGCGCGACGGTGGACTGGTCCTCGATGAAGTCGCCCAGGTGCGAATCGTCGTCGTCGCCGATCGGCGTCTCCATCGAGATCGGCTCCTTGGAGATCTTGAGGATCTTGCGGATCTTCTCTTCCGGCATCTCCATCTTCTGCGCGAGCGTCGCCGGATCGGGCTCGGAGCCCGTCTCCTGCAGGATCTGGCGCGAAATCCGGTTCATCTTGTTGATCGTCTCGATCATGTGCACCGGGATGCGGATCGTGCGCGCCTGGTCCGCGATCGAGCGGGTGATGGCCTGGCGGATCCACCACGTCGCGTAGGTCGAGAACTTGTAGCCGCGGCGGTATTCGAACTTGTCGACCGCCTTCATCAGGCCGATGTTGCCTTCCTGGATCAGGTCCAGGAACTGCAGGCCGCGGTTGGTGTACTTCTTCGCGATCGAGATCACGAGGCGCAGGTTCGCCTCGACCATCTCCTTCTTCGCGCGGCGGGCCTTCGCCTCGCCGACCGCGACCTCGCGGTTGATCTCCTTGACCTCGGCGATCGACAGATGCACGCGCTCCTCGAGCGTCTGCAGCCTCTTCTGCTGCTTCTCGATGTCCTCGCGCAGCCGCGCGAGCGGTGCCGAGTGCTTGCGCTTGGCGCGGATGTGCTTGTCGAGCCAGCGCGTGTTGGTCTCGTTCTTCGGGAACGTCGAGATGAAGTCCTTGCGCGGCATGCCGGCGTCGCGCACGCACAGCGTCATGATCTGCTTCTCGAGATTGCGGATCTCGGCGACGTTGTCGCGCAGCTGCACGATCAGCGCGTCGAACATCTTCGGCGAGAGCTTGAGCTCCATGAACTCGCCGGCGAGCTTCTTGCGCAGCTTCTGCGTCTTCGGATCCTTGACGCCCTTCTCGTCGAGCGCCTTGAGCACCTGCTGGTAGAGCTTCGCGATCGAGGCGAAGCGGCGCGCCGCTTCCTCCGGATCCGGCCCGGTCTCCAGGACTTCCTCTTCGTCCTCCGCGGAATCGCCTTCCTCTTCGTCGTCCGACTCGCTCTGGGCGACGGCGGCTGCGGCCGCGAGCTTCGGATTGACGGGCGCTGCGATCTCGTCCGGCGCGTTCGGATCGATGAAGCCGACGATGA
>JBOIEM010000068.1:0-5602 GCA_050741115.1 Burkholderiales bacterium | reverse complement strand
CGATACCGAGCCGCACCGCGCGCGCCTCGGTCTTGTGGGAGATGTCGGGCGATTGCACCTTCAACGCGACCGGGTAGCCGATCGAGCGCGCGATGGCGAGCGCCTCGTCCTTTCTCGCCGCCAGCGCTTCGCGCGTCACGGGAATTCCGTAATCGACCAGGACCCGCTTTGCGACGTGCTCCGCAACGTCGGCGGTCCGTCCCGCGAGGGTCCGCCGGGCGGCGGCGCTGGTCAGGACGAGCGCTTTTTCCTGACTCTGGCGCTCCCGCCGGCGCCGCGCCTGCGCGTACCACGACAGCGCCGCGATGGCACGCCCGCAGCGCACCGGCGACTTGTAGCGCGGGATGCGCGCCGCGTCGAGCGCCGCATACGCCTCGGGGGCCACCGCGTCGCGCGCGCTCCAGCAGATGAAGACCGGCTTGTCGGTGCGCGCGGCGCCCGCGACGATCTGCGCGGCGACCTTGGCCGCGAGCTCGCCCTGCAGCGAGGCGTTGATCATCGCCACGCAGTCCACGTTGGGGTCGTCCACGATGGCCTGGAGCGTGAGACCGATCAGCTCGGTGTTGTTGAAGATCGCGGCGGTAACGTCCACCGGATTCAACAGCGAGCCGTAGGCGGGAACGAAGCCGCGCAGCTTCTCCCCCGTCTCCGGCGCGAGCTTCGGCAACTGCATGCCGCGCGCGATGCACTCGTCGGTCATGAGGATCCCCGCGCCGCCGGAAATGGTGATGATGGCGAGGCGGTTTCCGCGCGGGAGGCGCCCGCAGCCGAAGGCGCGCCCGTAATCCGCCACGTCCTGGATATCCTCGACCTGGATGATGCCGGACTGCCGGAAGGCGGCCTGATAGAGCGCCATCTCGCCGCCGAGGCTCGCCGTGTGCGAGCGCGCCGCAAGCTGTCCCTGCTCGGTGTTGCCGACCTTCCACATGAGAACCGGCTTTCCTGCGTCGAGCGCCCGGTTGCCGACCTCGAGCAGCCGGCCCGCGTCCTTCAGCCCTTCGATGTAGCCGACAATGATCTCCGTTTTGGGATCATCTATGTAGTAGTTGATGAAATCGAGGGTGGAAACGCCGATTTCATTGCCGGTCGTGACCACCTGGCGGAAGGGCAGCCCCCCGTCCTTGGACGAGAGGTTCATCACGGAGAAGCCGAAGCCGCCGCTTTGCGACACCATGCTGACCGCGCCGGGATCGTAATCGGCGTTGAACACCGAGCCGAAGCCCGCGAACACGCTGTCCGCGACGTTGATCATGCCCTGGCAGTTGGGTCCGATCACTCCGATGCCGTACTCGCGCGCGATGGCCGTCAGCTCCTGCTGCAGCCTGACGCCTTCGCCGCCCATCTCGGAGAAGCCCGAAGTGAAGATGATCACGTAGGGCACGCCCTTTGCGCCGCACTGGCGCAGCACCTCGGCGACGCGCGCGGCGTTCACCAGGATCAGCGCGAGGTCCGGGACTTCCGGCACGTCGGCGATCGCAGGGTGGCATTTGACGCCCGCCACCTCCGGGTAGCGCGGGTTCACCGGGTAGAGCCGGCCCTTGTAGCCGTGGCTCTTCAGGAACTTCAGCGGCTGGCCGCTGATGGTGTCGAGGTCCTGCGACGCGCCGACGATCGCGATGGCGCGCGGATTGAAGAAGCGCTCGAGGTCGGTGCGCATGGCCGCGCTGCCGGCAAAGTTCTTATCGTGGAACCCGCGCGTTGAGCCGCGACCCATTCGTCGGTTCGAACGCGCGGAGTTGAACCGGCGCGAAGCGTCCGGATCCAGCGTGGAATTATACGACGCCCGTCCTTGGGGGCCCGGGACGCGGGTGCTATCATGCGCGTGCCGAGAAACACTCCGGGACCGCATCGTGAACACCGTCGTCGCCGCCGCCGCCGCACCGCGCTCGTTCAAGGATGTCTGGCTGATTTCCGCCGGGCACGCCTTCACGCACTGGTACACCGCGACGTTCTATCTCCTGCTGCCGCTGATCGGCCGGGAGCTCGGCCTCTCCTACACCGAGATCGGCCTGATCATGACCACGCAGCACGTCGTGGGTGCGATTTCCAACCTGCCGGGCGGGATGGTCGTGGACATGGTCGGCAAGAAGGGCTACCTGATGGCGACCTCGCTCTTCTGGGTGGGCTTTCCGTACGCGCTCATGAGCCTGACGCACGACTACTGGATGCTGCTCGTGTGCGTGACGCTGGTCGGCATCGGCAACAACCTCTGGCACCCCGCCGCGATCACGACGCTCGCCTACCGCTATCCCGAGCGCAAGGGGCTGGTGATCTCCTTTCACGGCATGGGCGGAAATGTGGCCGACGGCCTTGCCCCCCTCGTGGTGGGGGCGCTCCTCGCCTGGTTCAGCTGGCGCGCGGTGGTCGTCATCAACGTCGTGCCGGGACTGGTGATGGCGGCGATGATCCTCGTCATGCTGGGCGCGTTCACGATGGGGTCGTCGCACGATCACGTCAACGCGGCCGGCAACTCACGCGGCGTGAGGAATTATCTGAAGGATTTCGCGAGCCTGCTCCGGAACCGCGCGCTGATGCTGGTGTCGGTCGGCTCGGCGTTCCGCACCATGACGCAGACCGGGCTGCTCACCTTCCTCCCGGTCTATCTCGCCTACGAGCTCGACTATTCGCCGTTCGCGGTCGGCGTCTGCCTGTCGGTGATGCAGGTCGCGGGCCTTGCCGCGAGCCCGGTCGGCGGCCACCTCTCCGACAAGATGGGGCGCAAGCGGATCGTCATGTCGAGCATGGTCCTCACCTGCGTGATGATCGTCTTCATGGCGCTCGCCGGCAAGAGCTTCGCCTTCGTGCTGTTCATCGCGCTGGTCGGCTTCTTCCTCTACGCGATGCGCCCGGTACTGC
Source organism: Burkholderiales bacterium (assembly GCA_050741115.1). GTDB lineage: Bacteria > Pseudomonadota > Gammaproteobacteria > Burkholderiales > SG8-41 > SG8-41. The sequence goes on along the minus strand of JBOIEM010000068.1, from coordinate 2,746 downwards.
AGGCATGGGCGGTGGAAGCCACCCCGCGGGAGTTGGCCGGCAGCGGCGTCGGGCTGCAGTTCGGCATCCAGCACATCGGAGCAAGCATCGCGCCCGCGCTCTTCGGGATGATCGCCGACGCCTACGACCTCTACACCGCGTTCTACTTCCTCGCCGGCACCATACTCTTCGCCAACCTGCTGATCGTCTTCATGCCCGACGGGAAGGCGGTGACGGCGAAGGCCGTCGCCTGAATCAATCGATCCGCGCTCCGGAGTCCTTCACCGCCTTCGCCCATTTGGCGACCTCGGACTTGATGTAGGCCGCGTACTCGGCGGGCGTGGTGGTCCAGGGATCGGCGCCCTGCTCGCTCAGAAACCGGCTCATCGCGGGCTCGCGCACGATGCGCACCACCGCCGCGTTGAGTTTCTCCACGACCGCTGGCGGCATGCCCGCCGGGCCGACGAGCCCGTTGGCGCCCGACGCCTCGAACCCGGGAACGCCGGCCTCATCGATGGTCGGAACATCCGGCAGCGCCGCGATGCGCTTCGCCGTGCTCACGCCGAGCGCGCGCAGCTTCCCCGATCTCACGTGCGGCACCGCCGTGGGCGAGGTGGCGAACGTGAGCGCCACGTGCCCCGCCAGCAGGTCGGCCAACTGTGGCGGCGCACCTTTGTAGGGAACGTGCACGATGTCGATCCCGGTGCGCGCCTTGAACATCTCCGCGGTGAGATGCGGCTGGCTGCCGTTGCCCGCCGAGCTGTAGTTCAGCTCGCCGGGCCGCTTCTTCGCGTAGGCGATGAACTCCTTCACCGTCTTCACCGGCAGCGACGGGTGCACGGCCAGGACCTGCGAGGTCGCGGCAAGCAGCGTGATCGGCGTGAAGTCCCGGACCGGGTCATAGGAGAGCTTGCTATACAGGCTGGGATTGATGGTGTGGATGGTGGAGGCGCACAGCAGCGTGTAGCCGTCGGGCGGCGACTTCACCAGGATCTCCGCGCCGATGTTGGCGCTCGCGCCGGGACGGTTGTCCACGATGATTTGCTGTTTCCACTCCTCGGTGAGCTTCTGGCCGATGGCGCGCGACAGGATGTCGGAGGTGCCGCCGGCCGGGAACGGAACGATGATGCGGATCGCTTTCGCCGGATACGCCTGGGCCCGCGCTGCCGGGGCAGGCACCGCTGCCGCCGCAAGGAACAACATCATGAGGAACGGGTGCGCCACGCGTTGCATCTTCATCTCCCCTCCTGGCTCGGTGCCTACTGCGGCCGATGATAATCCAAATCCGCGCCGCCACGAACGCCGGGGCGGCACGGGGAATTCTGCTAATCTCCACCAGGACGCGGAACGGCGCGGAGGAAGGATGGGGACGGCAGGCTGGGAACGCAAACTGGGGTTGATCGTCCCCTCGTGGAACACCGTCATGGAAGGCGAGATCCAGCGCATGGCGGGCGGCGCGATGTCGGTGCACTCCATGCGCATCCCGCACACCGCCGACACCGAGGAGAAGCTGCTGTGGCTGGGGACGCAGGCGCCCGCGGCGGCGGGCTTGCTCGCGCACGCCAAGGTGGACGTCATCTGCTACGGTTGCGCGGCCGGCGGCTTCCTCAAGGGGCCGGTCGAGGACCGGGCGCTGGGAGAGAGGATCGCAAGGGAAACCGGCATTCCGGTCGCGGTTTCATCGGCCGCGGTGGCGGAGGCATTGCGCGCCCTCGGCGCGACGCGCGTAAGCCTCGCCTCTCCCTACGCGCCGTGGCTCAATGAGCGGCTGCGCCAGTACCTGACCGCGGCCGGTTTCGAGGTGATGGCCATGCAGGGTCTCGACACGCAGAACCACTCGGCCGTCACGACGGAGCGGATCGAGGCGCTGATCACCGAAGTGGACCGGCCGCAGACGCAGGCCATCTTCGTGAGCTGCTCGAACTTCCCGACACTCGGGATCATCGAGTCGATGGAGCGAAAGCTCGGGAAACCGGTCGTGGCGAGTAACCAGGCCTCGATGTGGAAGATGCTCCGCCTGCTGCGCGATGCCCGCGCGGTGCCCGGCGCGGGGCGGCTGTTCCGCGAAGCGTAAACCAAGGTGGCCGCCGATCAACGCCGATGGACGCCGATGGACGCCGATAGAAACTACGAGCTCGTTACAAAATCACGTCCCCTCGCCCCCGGTTACGGGGGAGAGGGCTAGGGTGAGGGGGTGGTCAAGCGTCATTCTGTTACGCGCTCTAAGGAAGTTACTGGCCATCGAGCAAGCGGGGCTGGGTCCCGTTTCCCGTGTAGTTTTCCTTTCCATCAAGGCTCCTCGCGTATGTCATGATTTTTTATGCAGCGTTTTGCTGCAACGCCTTGACCCGCTTGAAGGATAACAACGTCACGCGCACAATGCCGATTTACAAATCGACTTTTAGGCCAACTACTTCACGTTAGGCCGCTTGGAGATGCGCTCGCGCCGTGGATGGTCGCTTGTTCTACTGACTGCTTTTGTTATCCAATCAGCTGCAGTGGCAAATCCGGAATCGGGAGATTTGCATTGGCTCTTGGAACAACGCGTGCGCATTCAGTCGCCAGCCCTCGGACCGGGATGGTACGAGGGACTCTTCAATCGCCAGCGCAAGGAGCCTCCCTGCTACGTTGTCGTTATCTGGAAGCCACGCCCCTCAGCGGAATCTTCACTCCAAGTGGAGAACATTATTGAGCTTGGCGTTGTGTCAGAGCTGCAAGCGTACTCAGGTCCGCGCACACCTGTGTCAACATGGGCGGGTCGCAAGTC
>JBOIEM010000067.1:0-13304 GCA_050741115.1 Burkholderiales bacterium | reverse complement strand
GAGCAGGGGCCCCGCTTGCGGGGATGCGACCGCGCAGGCGCGCAGGCGGCCGACGCACCGGCGCTCTTTTCTTGCAGGAACCGATCTGAGGCCGCACGCCGGAGCGCGCACAAGCAGTTTCGGGTTTCGAGTTGCGAGTTTCGAGTTAAAAAAAGCCGGTCGGTGCAGCCGCGAATTTCAACCCGGAACCCGGAACCCGGAACCCGGAACGGGCCATCAGCTGCGCAACCGTGGCCCGGATTCGCAGGAATAACCCTAATTGATTTATTGTTGAAACCGAAAGCGTTACGCATTACGCTAACAGCGGAAATGGTCCTCGCTCACTCAACCGAAAGAGGAGACGTCATGGCTACAGCGATCAAGCGGCAGATCACGGTCGAGAGCGCGGAGGCGGTGCTGGGGCTGCACTGGTTCGTCGCCCAGGGCGACGGGCTCTTTGCGGAGGAAGGGCTGGAGGTGAATATCCTCAAACCGAAGGCCCCGCCCAAGTTCGCCCCCGATGATCCTCGACGGTTTGACCATCACCTGGTGAACTCATTCAACTACCAGACTCTGTTTGAGGAGCGCAAGTGCGACGTGTATCGCGCCTGTGAATGGGGCCAGATCCGCCGCTCCTACGACAGCAAGCGCGGGGGGCCGATCGTGGGCAAGCGGCCCGCCGTCGTCTGTCAGGGCATCTACGTGCGCCCGGAGTCGCCGGTGAACGCACCCATCCAGCTCGCCAACAAGACCGTCGGAATCCAATTCCACCAGGGCTCGCACTACTCGACGATCGCGATGCTGGAAGGCTACGTCAGGCCTGAGGAGATGAAGATCGTCCACGCCGGCCCGGTCGAGGAGCGCTACGAAGCTCTCGAGAAGGGCGAGGTCGATGCCGCCACGCTGATGGAGCCCTGGATGACGCTGGCCGAGAAGAATGGCTACAAGAAGATCATCGAGACCCACTACCTCGGCGTCGAGAATATCGCGCTCGATCTTGAGCCCGAGCTCTTCCAGGCCCTCATGCGCGCGGTCCGCAAGGCGGTCAAGCACATCAATGCCGACAAGAAGCGCTACATCCATTACCTCCTTGCCGAGATGCCGGAGAAGTACCGGAAGCAGATCACGCCAGAAGATTTCTACCTGCCGCGCCTGCGCTACGTGGATCCTGCGCCGTACTCGCGCGAGGAGTTCGAGCACGCGTCCGAGTGGATGAAGAAGTGGGACCTCGTGCCCAGGGACGCCAGCTACGAGAGGCTGGTGACGAACTTGATCACCTGATCGCGGTGCGCCGGCACGAATTGCTGTGATGCTGGCCCCCAGACTCGTCTTCGCGTTCCTCCTCGCGCTGGCAGTGCCGGTGGGGGAGGCCGCCTCCTTTCCGGCGAAGCCGGTCACTTTCGTCGTCCCCTTTCCGCCAGGCGGGCGCACCGATCTGACGGCGCGCCTGATTGCGCAGTTCGTGGAGCGCCATCTCGGCGCTCCGGCGGTGGTCGTAAACAAGGCGGGTGCCGGCGGGGTACTGGGTGCCAAGGAAGTGAGCCAGGCGCGGCCCGACGGCTACGTGCTCGGGTTCTTCTCGACGGCGGCGCTCACGGCCCAGTACACGGTCCCCACTCCGACCGACCTCAAGGACTACGAGCTCATAAGCATCGTCAACGTCGACCCCGCGGCGCTGGCCGTGGGGGAGAATGCGCCTTGGAGGACGCTCGCCGAGCTCATCGAGTACGGCCGGAAGAACCCCGGCAAGATCCGCATCGGAATGATCCCAGGGGCGTCCGCCCAAGTCTTCGCGGGCGGGTTCGCGAAGGCTGCCGGCATCCAGGTAACGCACGTCCCGTTCAAGGGTGATGCCGACGGGGCCGTTGCGCTCGCGGGCGGCCACATCGAGGCGCATGTGGCGGTGCCCGTCTCGTACAAATCGCTGGTAGAGGCCAAGAAGGTGCGCATCCTGGGCGTCGCCGCCGACAAGCGCTCGCCGCTCTATAAGGATGTCCCAACCTGGAAGGAGCACGGTGTCGACGTGGTCATCACATCGTTCCATGGGGTGTTCGCGCCGCGCGGCACGCCGCAAGAGGTGCTCACTGTGCTGGAAGGCGCGCTGGAGAAGACCATGCGGGAGAAGGACGTCAACGATCAGATGACCGCGGCCGGGCTAGGGACCGTCTACCTGGGGCGCAAGGACGCGGCTGCTTTCATGGCCCAGCAGGATGCCACCTACCGGGCGCTGATTCAGGACCTCGGCATGATGGTGGTGCCGAAGAAGTGACCGGCTGCGCGCCTCCATTTCCAACCGCTGCGGAAGGAACGACATATGACGTGCAAGCTCGTTGCCGTGTTGGCGATGACGCTCAGCTTGTTGGCAGCGGAGGCCATTGCGCAGAGCTATCCGACCAGGCCCGTTACTCTGGTGGTGCCGTTCCCGGCGGGTGGTCGCACCGATCTCACTGCACGCGTGGTCGCGCAGTTTCTCAAGACCGAGCTCGGGCAGCCCGTAGTGGTGGTAAACAAGCCCGGGGCGAGCGGCGTCCTTGGCGCCAAAGAGGTGGCCGGCGCTGGCCCCGATGGCTACACGCTGGGCGTCTTCTCCACCGGCTTCCTCACCACCCAGTACACGGTGCCCACGCCCACCAACGCACGCGAGTACGAGTTCATCGCGTTGATCAACATGGACCCGGCGGCGGTGGCGGTCCCGGTCGCGCGCGGCTGGAAGAGCCTCGAGGAGCTGGTGGCTTCGGGCCGCGCTAATCCGGACAAGCTCCGGGTGGGGACCAATCCGGGCAGTTCGGCCCATGTGTTCGCTGCCGCCTTCGCCAAGGCGGCGAACCTCGAGGTCGTGTACGTCCCGTTCAAAGGTGGGGGAGAGCGGACCTCGGCGCTGGCCGGCGGCCACATCGATGTCGACTTCGATATCGTGGCGCCGCTGCGGCCCATGGTCGAAGCGGGTAAAGTCCGCATCCTGGCCGTGGCGGCCGAGCGGCGGGTCGAGCTCTACCGGAACATTGCCACCATGCGCGAACAGGGAGTCGACCTCGTCATATCATCGTGGCACGGAGTGTTCGCGCCGCGCGGCACGCCGCCGGCGGTCATCGCGACCGTGAGCACCGCGCTCGAGAAGGTGGCGAGGAACCGGGAGTTCGTCGAGCACATGAACAAGCTGCTGCTCGGCGTCCACTACCTTGGTTCCCAGGACTTCGCGCGCTTCTTCGCCCGGGAGGATGAGGTCTTCAAGGCGCTAATCGAAAAGCTCGGTCTTCACGTCGCCCCCAAGACTGCACGCTAAAGGAGATTGGCATGACTATGGAGGAAGTTCTCGATCTCAAGCAGCGGATCGCCAAGGTCCACCGGATCATGACAGCGGGCGGGCTGTGGCCGCTCACCAAGGGCCACGTCAGCGCGCGCATCCCCGGAACCGACCGTGTGCTGATCCTCGGGCACATCCACTCCGAGGGGCGAAACCTGGCCGACACCGATGTCGATGATATCTGCACCATCGACATAGAGGGCAACCCGATCGAGGGCCGCATCGAGCCGGTGGACGAGCGCTATGCGCACACGGCGGTCTTGAAGGCGCGGCCCGACGTGCAGTCGGTCGTCCATTGCCACTCCACCTACGCCACCGCCTTCGGGATCGCCGGCGTGAACATCATTCCGGTCGGGAACCGCGGCGGCATCTTCGCGCCCAAGGTGCCGATCCTGGAGTTCGACCGCCAGATTGACACGCCTGAGCGCGGTGATCTGGTGCGCGAGGCGATCGGTGACGGCTATGCAGTCGTGCTGAAGAACCACGGTGTCGTCTGCTGCGGAGACAGCATAGAGAACGCCTGCATCGTCGCCTTCGCCCTCGAGGAAACTGCCCAGCTTCAGTGGCTCGCCTCCGCGCTCGGCAAGCCGCAGCCGATCTCCACGGGCGAAGTGCGCCGCGTGATGACGGGCAAGAGTCACGAGGAGTACTTCAGCCACGTCTGGGGTCATTACGCGGCCATGGATCCTTGGGACAAGAAGTAAGCCCGGCGCGCCGATGAACGCCGATCGCGTGAGCGGCGCAGTGCTGTTGCTGTTCGCCCTCGCCGCCGGCTGGGAAGCGCGCGGTCTTCCCTTCGGAATCATCAACGCTCCGGACTCCGGCTTCTTTCCGCTCTCGCTCGCGGTGATGCTCGCCTTGCTATCGGCGCTGATCGTGCTCGCCACCTGGCTGCCGGAGGCCCGCGCCACTGCGCCGCCCTCGTGGCAAGGGGGCGGCCGGGTGGCGCTGGCGGTGGCGGCTCTGGTGGCGTATGTCGCCGTGCTCAACCGGCTTGGGTACCCGCTCGCCACTGTGCTCGTCATGCTCTTCTACCTGCGCGGGCTGGAACGGCTGAGGTGGAGCGTGAGCCTGACATTTGCGGTCGTTTCGGTCGTCGCCTCCTACGTCCTGTTCCGGCGGTTGGGCGTGCCGCTGCCGGCGGGCATCATGCCATTCTGAGGCCGGTTGATGGCGGAGACCTTCCATAATCTTCTGCTGGGCTTCTCCGTCTCGCTCGCCCCGCTCAACCTGTTCTACTGCTTCGTCGGGGTACTCCTTGGCACCGTCGTCGGCGTGCTGCCCGGCCTCGGTTCGGCGGCGACCATTGCGTTGCTGCTGCCCATCACCTTCCACATGCCTGCCACGCCCGCGATCATCATGCTGGCGGGCATTTGGTACGGTTCCATGTACGGCGGCTCGATCACCTCTATCCTTCTGCGTGTCCCCGGGGAGGCCGCTTCGGTGATGACCTGTGTGGACGGCTTCGAAATGGCGCGCCAGGGTCGCGCTGGCGCCGCGCTCGGCATCGCGGCTTTCGGCTCGTTCATCGCGGGGACGGTGGGCGTCGTCGGCCTGATGTTCCTGGCGCCGCCGCTGGCCGAGTTTGCCCTCGAATTCGGGCCGCCCGAGTACTTCGCGCTGACCACGCTGGGGCTCACTCTAGTGAGCTACCTGGGCAGCAAGTCGGTGCCGAAGGCCCTCAGCATGGCGGTGGTAGGCCTGCTCCTCGGCACCGTCGGGCTCGATCCGGTGCGCAGCGCCGAGCGGTTCACCTTCGGCAGCTTGAGCTTGCAGGGCGGCATCGAACTGGTCCCGATGGTGATCGGGCTGTTTGGGCTGGCCGAGGTTTTCCTCATGCTGGAACGGCGGCTGCGCGTGGAGGATGTGGTCCGGACTCCCACGGGACTCCTCGATGTGCTGCCGACACGGCAAAACTGGCGCGACTCGGCGGGGGCGATCGCGCGGGGCACTCTCGTCGGTTTCCTGGTCGGTGTCCTGCCGGGGGCAGGCGCCACCATTTCGTCCTTTGTCGCGTACGCGCTGGAGAAGCGGCGCTCCCGGCACCCGGAACGGTTCGGGGCGGGGGCGATCGAGGGCGTAGCCGCCCCGGAGGCGGCCAACAACTCCGCTACCGCCGGGGGCTTCATCCCACTCCTCACGCTCGGGATCCCGGGAAACGTGGTGACGGCGCTAATGCTCGGGGCCTTCCTGCTCCACGGGATCGCGCCAGGGCCCACGCTGCTCACCCAGAGGCCCGAGATGTTCTGGGGTGTGGTCACCAGCATGTACGTCGGCAACGTGATGCTGCTGATCCTGAACATCCCGCTGATCGGTCTGTTCACGCGGATTGCCCGCGTTCCCGCCTCCATCCTGGGCCCCCTGATCGTTCTCGTCTGTCTGGCGGGCACCTACGGCGTCAACAACAATCCGATCGATATCCTGGTCATGGTGGCATTCGGTGTCGCCGGCTACTTGATGACGAAGCTGGGTTACGATCCAGCCCCGCTGGTGCTCGGCTTCGTGCTGGGACCAATGGTTGAGATGTCGCTGCGCCAGTCGCTCATCCTCTCCCAGGGGAGCTTCCTCATCTTTTTCGGCCGGCCCATTGCCGGCGTCCTGCTCGGACTCGCGCTGTTCATGGTGATGAGCCAGCTCTTCCACACGACCACCAAGGCAGTGCGCACGCGGTAAAGAAATAATGAGCGCCAGCTCAAATTTGTTCGAACCTATCCGCGGCGGGCGTCTTCCGGCAGCCATCGCGGAGCAGATCCGCGAGGCGATCTTCTCGGGCCGCCTGCTCCCCGGCGAGCGGCTGCCCTCCGAGCGCGATTTCGCCAAGATATTCGGCGCGAGCGCCGTGGTCGTCCGCGAGGCGCTGCACACGCTGCAGGCAGCCGGGCTCCTTGAGATCCGGTACGGCGCCACGGGAGGCGCTTTTGTCGCCGAGCTGACGCATCGACCGCTGACGGAATCGCTGTCCACTTTGCTCCGTGTCGGCAAGACCACCATCGCCCAAATTACCGAAGCGCGGCTCGTTATCGAACCGGAGGTCGCCGGCTTCGCCGCCATCCGCCGCCGGGCGAAGCTCCTCGCTCCCCTCGAGCGCAATCTGGAAGAGACCACAAGCAGGCTCGAGCGCAAGCGCGAGGCGCGCCTCCTGAACCTCGAGTACCACAAGCTCCTGGTCGAGATCACGGGCAATCCGTTCTTCATCGCTTGCCTGTGCTCGCTCATCGAGAATCTCGAGGGCAACACCGCCTATATGGACCTCAATATGGGCGCTGTGACCGACACGCTCGAGTACCACCAGCGGATTTTTCGGGCGGTGAAGCGCGGCGACGCGGCGGAAGCAGCGCAACAGATGCGCCGGCATATCCTCCACATCCACCGCCGCATGGCGCAGGCCGAGCGCGCGGCGCAACGCAGCGCAGAACTCAGTGCGCCTCGGTGACGGCTTTCGGCGTTCGTTGCCTGGTATTGGGCAAGCCGTGTCTTAGCGTGACTCGACAATAGTCTTGAGCGTCGCTTGGTATTGGGCGAGACGCGGGCCGCCGATTTCGACCGCGCGTTGCGCCGCGACCAGCGCCTCTTCCCGCTGCCGGAGCTCGAGCAGGGTCTGGGCCAGGTTGTTCCAGGCGTCGGCCGCCCGGGGATGGCGGCGGATCGCCTCGCGGTAGGCGGCCTCGGCGCCGGGAAGGTCGCGCAGCGTATAGGCCGTGTTGCCCTGCCCGATCCACGCGGCGAGGTTGCCGGGCCAGCGCTCGACCGCCGTGGTGTAGGCGCGGCGCGCGGCGCCGGGCGCGACCCGTTCCAGCGCCGCGGCCGCGACCACATACTCGTGCTCGCGGACGGTCGCCGGCAGCCGCTCCGGCGCGAGCGCCAGCATGGCCCAGCGATCGCCGCGCATCCAGGTGCGCTCGAAGCTGCCGAGCGTCATCACCGCGCGCCGTGTGGTGCCCGAGCGCAGGGTGATTTCCTCGCGCGGCAGGTCGTAGCCGATCACGACCGCGTAATGCCAGAGGGGTGCCAAGTCGAGCGCGAGATTCTGGAGCACGATCACCGGAGTGCCGGCGGACACCTCCCGCAGCACGTCCTCGAGCCGCGGCGCGAGGCGGTAGGCGAGCAGCCCGTGACGGCGGGTGGCCGCCAGCATTTCCACCTGCAGCGACCCCTCACGACCGGGCACGTAGACCTGGGGAACCAGCGCCTCGGGCGACGTTGCCGAACCTGCGTGCGTGAGCGCCATGGCGAGCGCCGCGGGGCCGCACTGGTATTCCTCCTGCGGGAAAAACGGGACGCTGGCGAGCTCTACGCTCGCGGGTAACGCCGCGGGCGGTCGTGCCAGCAGCTCCTCGACCTGCGGCGTCGCGCAACCGGTCAGCCCGAGGAGGGCGGCACAAAGCGAAACCCCCGCGACTGCGGGGGCTGCATACCGGGACATCGAGGCTATTTCTGCGCCGGCCTGGTGAACGGGAATATCTTCGTATAACCGAGGATGTCGGTGAGGAGCAGGATGAGGAAGACGATCAGCGCCACGGTCAGCACATCGGACCCGCCGGCAGGCAACCGGTCCATCTCGCCCACAAGTGTTGCGATCTCCGGGTCGCTCAACGCGTCCACGCGGGCGCGCGCCGCGGCGGGATCGACACCGAGCGCCTGCAGGCGCTGCCGCACCTCCGCGCGATCGAGAAAATCCTTGACCCGGTCGCGTTCGGCGCTCGTGGCAACCTGGTCGGTGGCAATGATTCCTGCGGAGGCTGGCAGCGGCATGCCCGCGCCGAGGGTGCACACGATGAGTACGCCGGAAACAACGCGCTTCGATGCTGTCATCATGATTTTCCTCCTGTGGGTTCGACGTAGTTTGCCACAGGTCGTTCCCGCAATCAGCGCTGTGACGTGCCCCGCGTGTCGCCGCGCGGCGACGCCTCGTCGTCACCCCTGCCTGCGCCCGGCGCCAGGACCGCCCAGCGCCTCGAGCCGGCCCTGCAGGGCGGCGAGGGCATCGCGCGTGCGCCGCAGCTCGCGCAGCACTTCCTCGTGCGTGACGGGCTGGCGCAGCTCCTCGAGCTCCGCGACCTTGCTCGCCTCGAGATTGTTGATGACGACGGCGATGAAGAGGTTGAGCATGACGAAGGTGCCGATCAGCACGAAGCTCACGAAGTAGAGCCATGCCCAGGGATGCGGCTCGAGGGCGGTTTCCATGACCTGCACCCACCCCTCGAGCGTCACGATCCCGAACAGGGTGAGCAGCGAGGCGCCGAGCGTGCCCCAGTGCTCGGCGTCGTGCTCGTGGAAGAGGTGGAAGCCGGTGACGGCGTAGATGTAGAAGATGATGCTCATCAGCACGATGACGTGGCCCATGCTCGGGATCGATCGCACCAGGGTGGCGACGATCAGCCGCAGCTGCGGCACCGCGGAGACGAGCCGCAGCACGCGCAGCACGCGCACCAGCCGCGCGACGAGCGCGAACTCCTCGGTCGAGGGCAGGAGCGAGAGCACGATGATGCTGAAATCGAACAGGTTCCAGCCGTCGCCGAAGTAGAGCGAGAAGCGCGGCGCGACGGCGGTGAGCTTCAACGCCGCCTCGATGATGAAGATGCCGAGGATCACGTCGTTGCCGAGGTGGAGCCAGGATCCGTAGGCCTCGAGGATGTCGTGCGAGGTCTCGAGCCCGATCAGCACGCCGTTGAAGAGGATGAGCCCGATCATCCACGGCTCGAACCAGCGCGCGCCGACGGTTTTCTGGCAGAACTCTTTCACGGGACCTTCCGATTAGTCGGTTGCGTTACCCGGCCGGGCCGGGAGCTTCGCGGCGCTCACGGTATCATGACCGAGCCGCCGCGAGGGCGCGCTCTCAGGAGCGGAAGCGTTCGTCCTCGTAGAAACGATAATAATAATGGCCATCCTTGAACGGATGCTCGTTCGCCACGTGATGGAACACGAATAGATCCATCAGGCGCTGCCCCAGCGTCATCGCTTCGTTGTGCGACAGCCCCTGCTCGCGCCTGAGCCAGTCGACGGATTCCGCTCCGACGAAGCACGCGGGAAACGTGATCGCGCGATAGGCGCGGTCGCGTATCGGCACTCCGCGTGGCGAGCGCCACTGTTCGATCAGGGCGGCAAGGTCGAGGCCGCCGAGCCGCGCACTGTCCTCCGCCGCGAGCCGGTAGAAGAAATGACCATCCAGAAATGGTTGTTCGCGTGCGACGTGGTAGAGCTCGCCGAGCTCGAGCAGCACCTGGCCCGCCGCCACCGCCTGCTCGCGGGAAAGACCGTTGCGGCGCACGATCCAGTCAACCGCTTCGCTTCCCACGAAACACTCTGCGTAGTGGATCATGTGATAGGACCGATCCATGACCGCGAGCCCGTCCCGAGCGCGCATGGCGGCCACGAATTCCGCGGGCCGGATGCCAAGCGCGCCCAAGCGTTCGATCTGCGACCGCCCCCGGGCGACGGTGTCCGAATCGAGATAGCGGCGGGCCAACGATGTCACTGCCTGCGCGAGTTTCGCCTCGTCGGGATCGCCCATGCCGAGGGCGGCGAGCAGGGCGCGCAAGGCAGGTGTCACGGTCTCGGGCCAGTGCCGCCCCGAGCAGCCGCACAGCAGCTGGAGCGCGCCGTGCCGCTGCGCCCACCCCTGTTCCGCGCCCCGTACCGACAACAGGTTGCTGCCGTACAGCACCAGCCGCGCCGTGCCGCAGCGCGAGTTCTTCCACGAGCAAAAGACCGCGACCGGCGTCGCGAGCTGGGCCAGCACCACCAGGTCGAGGACGACAAGAGGGGGATCCGCGGCGCCGTGCATGGCGCGCATCACTTCGGTCTCGAGATGGGCCGCGGGCGGAACCGTGGTGACGGACACGCCCTGCGATTCGAGCGCGGCGCGCAACAGTGATTCCTGCGCTTGCGACGCAATGGCCAGCACCGCGTGCTTGCTCACCTACGCTTCCCCCACTGCGGGCATGCCTCGCGCGCCCGGGCGGCCTCGGCGCGTCAGTCGGTCACGGCGCCGCGGCTCGCCGAGGACACCTGCGCCGCGTACTTGGCCATGATGCCGCGCGTGTAGCGCGGCGAGGGCGCGCACCACGCCGCGCGGCGGCGCGCGAGCTCTTCGTCGGGGACGTTCAGCTGCAGCAGGCGGCGCTCGGCGTCGATCGTGATGGAGTCGCTTTCCTTCACCAGTGCGATCGTGCCTCCGACTGCGGTCTCCGGTGCGACGTGGCCGACCACAATGCCCCAGGTTCCCCCCGAGAAGCGGCCATCCGTGATGAGCCCGACCGACTCCCCCAGCCCCGCGCCGATTATTGCCGATGTCGGCGCCAGCATCTCGCGCATGCCGGGACCGCCCTTCGGGCCCTCGTTTCGAATCACCAGGATGTCGCCGCGCTTGATGTTGCCGGCGAGGATAGCGGAAAGGCTCTCCTCCTCCGACTCGAAGACGCGGGCGGGCCCAGTGATGGATTTCTTCTTGAGCCCGGTGATCTTGGCGACCGCGCCTTCCGGCGCCAGATTGCCCTTGAGGATCGCGAGATGGCCGTGGGGGTACATCGGGCTGTCCCACTGCCGGATGACGTCCTGGCGCCGGGGCGGGTGTGACGGCACCTTCCTGAGCACCTCGCCAATCGTCTTGCCGGTGATTGTGATGCAGTCGCCGTGCAGCAGGCCGTGGTCGAGCAGCATCTTCATCACCTGCGGTATGCCGCCGACCTCATGCAGATTGGTGATGACGTAGCGGCCGGAGGGCTTGAGATCGCACAACACCGGCACCCGCTGCCGGATCGTTTCGAAGTCGTCGATCGTCAGCGGCACGTCCGCGGCGTGCGCCATGGCAAGCAGGTGCAGCACGGCATTGGTCGAGCCGCCGACCGCCATGACTACCGAAATCGCGTTCTCAAAGCTCGTCCGCGTCATGATGCTCCGTGGCAGCAGGTCTTTCTTGATCGCGGTCACCAGCACTTGCGCCGACGCGGCCGCGCTGTCGTGCTTTTCCCTGTCCTCGGCGGCCATGGTCGAGGAACCCGGCAGGCTCATGCCCATGGCCTCGATGGCCGAGGACATGGTGTTGGCGGTGTACATGCCACCGCACGAACCGGCCCCGGGACAGGCACGGCGCTCGACCCCCACCAGCTCGTCCTTGCCGATTTTGCCAGCGGTGTATTCGCCCACGGCCTCGAACGAACTCACCACGGTGAGGTCGCGGCCCTTGTAGTGGCCCGGCTTGATGGTGCCGCCGTAGACGAAGATCGCGGGGATGTTCATGCGGCCGATGGCGATCATCGCCCCCGGCATGTTCTTGTCGCAGCCGCCGATCGCGACGAGCCCGTCCATGCGCTGCCCCTGTACCGCGGTCTCGATCGAGTCCGCGATCACCTCCCGTGAGATGAGCGAGTACTTCATGCCCTCGGTGCCCATCGAGATACCGTCCGAGACCGTGATGGTGCCGAAGGTCTGCGGCATTGCGCCGGCCTTCTTCGCGGCCGCCTCCGCACCCCGGGTGAGATCGTTCAGGCCCAGATTGCACGGGGTGATCGTGGAATAGCCGTTGGCGATGCCGATGATGGGCTTCTTGAAGTCGGCGTCCTTGAAGCCGACCGCGCGCAGCATCGCGCGGTTGGGCGAGCGCTGCACGCCCTGGGTGATCAGGTGGCTGCGCTTGTTGAACGGCATGGGAACGCTCCGGGGGGCTTATATAATGAGGGCGACATTTTATCCCATGCTGGTCCACCCTCAATTCGACCCGATCGCGGTGAGCATCGGGCCGGTCGCGCTGCGCTGGTACGGCCTGATGTACCTCATTGGCTTCGCGCTGGCCTGGGCCGCCGGCCGCTACCGCATCGCGCGCACGCCCGGGGGCGTGTGGACGGCGAAGGACATCGACGACGCGCTGTTCTACGCGATCGTGGGCACCATCGCCGGCGGGCGCTTGGGCTACGTGCTGTTCTACAAGCTCGCCGACTTTGCCGCCGAGCCCTGGCGCGTCTTCTACGTCTGGGAAGGCGGCATGTCGTTTCACGGCGGGATGCTGGGCGTCATCGCCGCCATGGCGTGGTTCGCGTGGCGCCGCCGGCAGGACTGGCTCGCGGTGCTGGATTTCGTCGCGCCACTGGTGCCGCTCGCGCTCGGGGCCGGACGGCTCGGCAATTTCATCAACGCGGAGCTGTGGGGCCGCCCCGCCTCCGTGCCGTGGGCGATGGTGTTTCCGAACGTCGACGGCGTCCCGCGCCACCCCTCCCAGCTCTACGAGTTCGCGCTGGAAGGCGTCGTGCTGTTCGCGGTCCTGTGGTGGTTCTCGCGACGGCCGCGCCCCCGCGGCGCGGTCTCGGGGGCGTTTCTGCTGGGTTACGGGCTCGTCCGCTTTCTGGTCGAATTCACGCGCGAGCCCGACCGCTTCCTCGGGCTGCTCGCGCTCGGCCTCTCGATGGGGCAATGGCTGTCGGCGCCCATGATCGTTGCCGGCGCCGCGATGATCGCCTGGGCCCGCAGCGCAAGGAACAGCGTGAGTCGCGGGTCGTGAATCGCAATTCGGATTGAGATTGTCGCTCGTCCCCGGGGCGTTGTAGAATTCCGCCCTCGCAGCGCAGGCGTGGGGACGTAGCTCAGCTGGGAGAGCGTCGCGTTCGCAATGCGAAGGTCGGGAGTTCGATCCTCCTCGTCTCCACCAGTTCTCCCGGGCCGGGTCCGACCTGGATTTTCTGTTGCGCCGGCGCTGGTGCGGCGCGGCATCTGGCAGAATAGCGGCACGGCGGCGACCACAACGAGAACAACGCCATGTTGAGCAGGCTGATGCCGCGCGAAGGCAGGTTCTTCGACCTGTTCAATGCGCACGCGGCGCAGATCGTTGAAGGCAGTCACGCGCTGGTGCGGCTAATCGCTGAGCCCGCATCCTCCGCCGCCCATGCCGAGCGCATCGATACCGCCGAGCGCAGCGCGGACAAGATCACGCACGAAACCATTACGCTGCTGCACAAGACCTTCATTACCCCGATCGACCGTGACCAGATCCATCAGCTCATCACCCGCATGGACGACATCCTGGACCTCA
>JBOIEM010000066.1:0-16364 GCA_050741115.1 Burkholderiales bacterium | reverse complement strand
ATGGTCGCGTGCCCCTTCTTCTTGAGATCCTCCATCGCTTTCCGGTACGTCTCCGAGCGCGACACGAGGAGCTTCGCCACCGGAAAGCCGATGAGATAGGCGAGCAGGATGTAGAACGTGATGCCGCTGCCGAAGATCATCACCGGAAACATTGCCCAGAACGGGATCAGGAAGAAGTAGAGAAACCATCCCATGCCGGGCGTGACGATGCCGATAAACGTGAACAGCCCGATGATGCCGAAGATGAACGCGCCCATGAGAACTTTCTCGTGCAGGGCCATCCCGGGGGCCTTGAAGAACTCGGATTGCCGTTCCTGTACAGGCGGAGCGCGTTCCGCGCCGGCAGCCGCCTTGCCATCGAGCTGCGCGAGGATGGCGGCGACGCCCTGGAGAATTCCGCCGTCGTAGTCACCTTGCCGGAAGCGCGGCGTCATCACATCGCGGATGATCCGGCCCGCGGCGGCGTCGGTGAGCGTGCCCTCCAGGCCGTATCCGACCTCGATGCGCATGCGGCGGTCCTGCGGAACGACCACCACCAGCACGCCGTTGTCCTTACCCTTCTGGCCGAGCTTCCACTGCTCGAACACGCGCACGGCGTACTCCTCGACGCTCTCGCCGTGTATCGTTGGCACCGTCAGCACTGCGACCTGGTTGGTGGTTTTCTGCTCGTGCGCCCGCAGCTGCTCCGCCAGCCGACGCCGCGTGTCGGCTTTCAGGATCTCCGCGTTGTCCACCACGCGCCCGGTCAGGTACGGCACGTCGGCGCCCTGGGCCCCGGCCGCGAGGGGCAGGGCGAGAAGCGCCGCGAGCAGCCAGCCGGGAGCGCGCGTCACGACGGACCCCGCTGCTGGATCAGCGCTTGCGCGACTTCGTCCGGCTCGCCCGGCTGTGCCCGGAAGCCGGCTGTGGCGAGCGTTTCCTCGAGCCGCGCGAGTCCTTCGAGCAGCGCCCCCTTCACGTCCCCGCGCTTGAGGGCCGCGGTCACGGCGCCGACGACGGCGTCGAGCGCGGCCGGGCGGAGCCGGTCACGCACGCCGCGGTCCGCGAGCACCACGACCTCGCGCTCGAACAGGCTCACCAGCAGCAGGATGCCGTCGCGACGGGGCGTGCGCTGCAGCCCGGCGTCGAGGAACATCGACTGCGCGTACTGCAGCGTCTCCGCCTGCCGGCGCGCTGCCGGCAGGAAGAGCCGCGCGATCGGCTCGACCCACACCGTGGCGAGCGCGGCCGCGGCGCCGGTCGCGAGCCCTGCCACTGCCGTCTCGATGATCGCCCCGGCCGCCTCCCAACCCGGCGCGACGAGCGCCGCGGCCGCCGCCGCGAGGAGGGCGAGCGAGACGCCCAGCGCGAACGCTTTCCAGGGAATCTCGGGATAGGAGTCGGCGCGGGCGATGACCGCGGCGACGACTTCGACGCCGGTCGAGCGCTCGAGGCCCGCTACGCGCTGCTTGACGGCGGTTTCCGCCTCCGCATCCAGAAACACGCCGTCCCCCCGCTTCATCATCGGGATCCGGTCGGGCCGGGAGATTTCCTGCGCCTCAATTCAGCGAACGCCGCGAGCTCCCAGTGCCGGATGGCGACGAGCAGGCTCATCGCCGAGCGCTCGTTGAGCGGCAGCCGCACGTCCTCGTTGTGCAGTTCCGAAAACTCGCGGGCGGCGCGCTTCAGCCGCGTGACCACCGCCGCACTGGAGTTGCGGGAGAGCATCCCGTTCACCACCACCATGAACTCGTCCGGGCGGTCGAAACGCGAGCGGAAGTACTCCGTGTGGGCCTGCTGGTTGAAGAAGCGCTGAATCGGGCCATCCGGCAGCCACGCGAAAGTCCGCGACACCAGCAGCTTGGTGCGGTTGTTGGGCTGCAACTGGATGAACCCCAGGCGGTCGAGGCGGGCGAGCAGCTGGATGCATTCCGCCCGCGAGAGGTCGTAGATCGAGACGATCTGCTCGAATCCGACGTGGTTCAGCACGCACACCGCCACCAGGAACAGCTTCCGGTTGGAGACGATTTCCCGCTCCTGCTCGAGGGTCAACTGGGAGATCAGGCTCTCCTCCTGGTAGAGCGCGCGGGCGACGTCCGAGAACTCGCCGCCCGCGAGCTGGCAGACCTGGTCGAGCCGCCTGAGGCTGAAATCCTTCCTCGAGAACATGCGCTTCACGCTCGCTTCGCTCAGTCCCAGCTTGCGCGCCACCTGCGCGTAGGTAATGCCGCGCGAGCGCAACTCGCGCTTCAGCACCTCCACCAGTACGACGCTCGTCGCCATGTCTGCGCTCGCGGCCCAGGGTTCGGGGCACGGTATTACCGGATGATACCGGGAGGCGCGCGGGTAGCAACGTTGCACCCGGCGCTTGCCCGCTATTTTGCGCCGCAACAATACTGGTTTCGCACGCAGGCGCCGCCTGCGGCATACCGGGAGGGAGGAAATCATGGAAGCCATCGCATCCAGAGCTGCGCAACGCGAAAAAAACAAGCAGGCGCGGGCCCGCGCCATCGTGCGTTTCAACGGGCTGATGTTCTACAGTCTCGCCGCGGCGTCCTTTCTGGAAACGGCCGTGCCGCTGCACGTCAGCCGCTTGAGCCAGGTGTTCGCCGCGCGGCCCGAAGTGGCGCTCTGGCTGGAACAGGTCTGGTCACCGCGGCGCGCGGAGCTTGGGCGCAGGCTGCGCGACTTCGTCGAGGCAACCTGGCCCGAATTCGACTGGAGCGCCGCGTACCAGGAGTTCTACGACGCCTATCGCCTGCGCGCGAGGTTGCACGGCCGCGGCGCGGGCGCCGGGCCGGAGTCGCTCAGGCTGTGCGTGGCGTCGGCGCAGGCCGCGGTGTTCTATCGCGCGCTCGCCCGCAGCGCGGACGATCCTGCGCTGCGCGCGCTGGCGCGAATGGCGGCGCAGGAGCACGGCGGCTGCTTCGACTATTTCCGCGCCCTGTTCGAGCGCTGCGGGCGCGCGGAGCGGGTGGGTCTCGTGGCGGGCTGGCGCACGGTCCACGCGGCGTGCCGCTCGGCGCGCGAGTGCGACGCAGCCGCGGCGTTCGAGCCGCTCTCCCGCCACTGGAGAGGCGCCCCCACGGTTCCCGTGCTCGATTACGGCGAGTTCCGCGCGCGCATGGTGCCGCTCATCCAGCGCCACGCCGGGCTCGGGCGCATCGAGCGCCTGCTGTTCCGGCCGTGGCTCGAGCGCGAGCGCCGCGCGCCCGCCCCGCAGCAGCCCGAACCACGCCTGGCACGACCGTTGCCGCTCGCGCCGCAGCCGGTTGCCGCGTAGCGCAGGACGGGCGCGGGGGGCGGCTCGCTCCCCGCGCCCTGAATCCGCTACACTGCCCGCTCCGTAACAGGGATGCCTGACGCACTGGAGCGATCCATTTGAAGATCCCGACATCGGTTCCCGCCGGCAAAGCGATCGCGACGCTCGCGGGCGGCTGCTTCTGGTGCCTGGAAGCGGTATACGACGGCGTGAAGGGCGTCGCCTCCGTCGAGTCGGGCTACATGGGCGGGAGCGGCGCGAACCCGACCTACGAGCAGGTCTGCGGCGGCGACACGGGACACGCCGAGGTCGTGCGCGTCACCTTCGATCCCGCGGTCGTGTCGTTCAAGGAGCTGCTGGAAGTATTCTTCGTGATCCACGACCCGACCACGCTGAACCAGCAGGGCAACGATGTCGGCACCCAGTACCGCTCGGCGATCTTCTACCACACGCCGCAGCAGAAAGCCGACGCCGAGGAAGTGATCGCGCGGCTCGGCGCCGCGAAGCTGTGGAGCGGTCCGATCGTCACCGAGCTGGCGCCCGCGACCACTTTTTACCTGGCCGAGGTCTACCACCAGGATTACTTCGCGCGCAACCCCTACCAGCCCTACTGCCAGGCGGTGGTCGCGCCCAAGGTCGCCAAGTTCCGCAAGCACTTCCTGCAGAAGCTCAAGAAGTCCTGAGTTTCCGCCGGTGAACGACGCCGCGTCCGAAGAGGCCGGTGTGTAACAATTCCGTCATGTGGCTGTCATAGACTTGGCGCCGCCACGTATGCCGTCCCTCATGAACAGCATCATTCTCGTCGTCGAAGACGAGCCGGCGATCCAGGAGCTGATCGCGGTCAATCTGGAGCACGCCGGCTACGGCGTATGGCGCGCTTCCGGCGCCGAGGAGGCCGACACGATGGTGCGCGACGCGCTTCCGGACGTGATCCTGCTCGACTGGATGCTGCCGGGAGCTTCGGGGCTCGCCTACGCGCGCAGGCTGCGCGGGGCCGAGCGCACCCGGCGCATCCCGATCATCCTGCTCACGGCGCGCGCCGAGGAGCGCGACAAGGTCGAGGGGCTCGAAAGCGGAGCGGACGATTACCTCACCAAGCCGTTTTCACCGAAGGAGCTGCTCGCTCGCATCAAGGCGGTGCTCCGGCGACGCGCTCCCGAGCACACCGATGACGCGGTCGAGATCTCCGGCTTGCGGCTCGACCCGGCGACGCGACGCGTGGCCGGCAACGGGCGGGAAATCGCGCTCGGACCGACTGAATTCCGGCTGCTGCACTACTTCATGACGCATCCGGAACGGGTGCACAGCCGCGCGCAGCTGCTCGACCGCGTGTGGGGGGACCACGTGTTCGTCGAGGAGCGCACGGTCGACGTGCACATCCGGAGGCTCCGCCAGGCGCTGGAGGCGAGCGGGCACGACCAGCTCATCGAGACGGTGCGCAGCAGCGGCTACCGGATGCGGGGCGCCTAGGCCGGGGGGCCGGGCTCCGTGGGATAATCCGCGCTGCGATTCAGGAGGCGTTCGCGCTTGACCCACCCGTTGCTGCGAGCCGCGGCCATGATCGCGATGATCGCGGTCGTGGCGTTGCTCGTGGGATTCGGTCTTGGCGCCGCGACGGGATGGGCCGTGTTGGCCCTCGCCGCGATCGCGCTGCTCGCCTACCACCTCGTCAAGCTCGCCGCCCTCACCCGCTGGTTGAGACGCCCCCGTGCTGACGCCCTGCCCGAGGCGCGCGGCGCGTGGGACGAGGTGTTCGCGCTGCTCTACCGCTTCGAGCGCTCCGCCGCCCGGGAAGCGGACCGCCTCGCGCGCGCGCTGGTGCGCTGGCGCCAGGCCGGGGAGGCGTTGCCCGATGGCGTGGTCATACTCGACGCCCAGAACCGCATCGAATGGTGCAACGAAGGCGCGGCCCGGCACTTCGGGCTCGACCCGGGCAGCGACGTCGGCCGGCCCGTGATCAACCTCGTGCGCCACCCCGAGTTCGTCGCCTACGTCGAAGCCGAGGACTACGTGCACGCGATCCCGCTGCGCTCGGAGCACGGCGGCGGGTTGTACCTGTCGGTCCAGGTCATACCCTACGGCGAAGCCCAGAAGCTGCTGCTCTCGCGCGACATCACCCGCTTCGAGAAGGTCGAGACCATGCGCCGCGATTTTGTCGCCAACGTGTCGCACGAGCTGCGCACGCCGCTCACCGTGCTGGCCGGGTTCCTGGAGACGGTGCAGGAGCTCGAGCTCGATCCGCGACGCACGCGCGACTACGTGGACCTCATGGCCGAGCAGGCCCGGCGCATGCAGCGCATCGTTGACGATCTCCTCGCGCTCTCCGCCCTCGAGTACTCGCCCGAGCCCTCGCTGGAGGAGCGGGTGAACGTGCGGGGCCTGCTCGCCCGCGTCAAGGCGGACGCCGAAGCATTGAGCGGCGGCAGGCACCAGGTGACGCTCGATGCAATGGAGGGTATCGACATCGCCGGCGCGGAGAGCGAGATCGCGAGCGCTTTCGGCAATCTCGCCAGCAACGCGGTGCGCTACACCCCCGAGGGCGGCTCGGTGCGCCTCAGCTGGCGCGGCTCGAGCGCGGGGGCCGAGTTCGTCGTCGAGGACACCGGCATCGGCATCGAGCCCCAGCACATCGCGCGGCTGACCGAGCGTTTCTACCGCGTGGACCGCGGGCGCTCGCGCGAAACCGGCGGCACCGGGCTCGGGCTGGCGATCGTCAAGCATGCGCTGATGCGCCATCAGGCCACGCTCGACATCCAGAGCGAGCCTGGCAGGGGCAGCCGCTTCAGCGCGCGGTTTCCCGCGCGGCGCATCGTGCCTGCCGCCATCCGGTCCGCGGGCGCGCCGGTCTGAGCCGGAGCGCTCGCTTCGCCGGCCCGGCCCGGCCGGGCCGGGACACACCGTCATCCGGCTGTAACAATCGGGCGCTAGAGTGGCGCCGTCCCTCAAACTCGACGGTCCCGGAAAGGAGCAGGCTTGATGAACTCTGCAAAGTGGCTCGCGGCGCTTTTCATTACGGCAGGGGTGATGGCCCCCGTGGCCGCGGCGCGCGCCCAGATCGTGAAAGTCGACGGCTCGAGCACCGTCTATCCCATCACGGAGGCGGTGGCCGAGGAATTCCAGAAAGCCAAGCGCGGAGCGGTCAAGGTGACGGTCGGCATCTCCGGCACCGGCGGCGGCTTCAAGAAGTTCTGCCGCGGCGAGACCGACATCTCCAACGCCTCGCGCCCGATCACCAAGAAGGAGATGGAAGCATGCAAGGGGGCGGGCATTGCCTACCTCGAAATGCCGGTGGCCTATGACGCCCTTACCGTGGTCATCCACCCCAAGAACACCTGGGCCCGGAGCATCACCGTGGCCGAGTTGAAGAAGATTTGGGAGCCGGCGGCGCAAGGCAAGATCACCCGATGGAACCAGGTCAATCCGTCGTGGCCCAACGCCCCGCTGAAGCTGTTCGGCCCGGGAGCCGATTCCGGAACGTTTGAGTACTTCACCGAAGCGGTCACCGGCAAGTCCAGGGCGAGCCGCGGTGATTTCACCGCGAGCGAGGACGACAACGTGCTGGTGCAGGGCGTGTCGCGCGACGTCAATGCGCTGGGGTTTTTCGGCTTTGCCTACTACGTGGAGAACCGGGACAAGCTGAAGGCCGTGCCGATCGTTGAGAAGGATGGCAAGCCGGCCGTTTCCCCGTCGATGGAGACCGTGATCGACGGGACCTATCAACCGCTGGCGCGTCCCATTTTCATCTACGTCAACGCCAGGTCGGCGCAGAAGCCGGATATCAGGGAGTTCGTGGAGTACTACAACCGGCACGGCGAGAAGCTCGCCCGGGAGGTGAAATACATACCGCTACCCTCCAAGGCGTACTCCCATAATCTGGAGGTCCTGTCCAAGAAGCAGCTCGGCACCAAGTTCGGCGGCGAGAACAAGGTGGGCCTCACCATCGAGCAGCTGATGGAGATGGAAGCGAAGCTCTGAGCGGCCGCGATCCGGCACGGGGAGGGGGCCAGCCCCTCCCCGTTTTCGTGCGCGCATGGTCGGCCGCGCGCTAAGCTGCAATAATTGGCGGCACCAGAAGAATGCTCTCGGTATCCCAGGCGGGCAGGATCGATTCAGTGCCGGAGAATCTCGTCAGCGACCGGCTGGCGCGGCGCCAGTTGCGCCATGTCAAGGAACGTGCCATCGAATCCATCCTGTTCTTGGCGGCGCTCGTGTCGGTGGCGACCACCGTCGGCATTGTCGTCATCCTGCTGAAGGAGTCCTTCGTCTTCTTCCAGCACGTGTCGTTGTGGGATTTCCTCACCGACACCCAGTGGACGCCGTTGTTCGCCGATGCGCACTATGGCATCCTGCCGCTCCTGTCGGGCACCCTGGTAAGCTCCACGGTGGCACTGCTGGTGGCCATCCCGCTCGGCACGATCATCGCCATCTACCTGTCGGAATTCGCGCCATTCAGCATCCGCGAAGCGGCCAAGCCCTTCCTCGAGCTGCTCGGCGGCGTGCCGACCATCGTCTACGGCTACTTCGCGCTGCTGTTCGTCACCCCCGTGCTGCAAATGTTCTATCCGGAGCTTCCCGGCTTCAATTTGCTGTCCGCGGGCCTCGTCATGGGCATCATGATCATCCCGTACGTGAGCTCGGTGTCCGAGGACGCGATGCGCGCGGTGCCGATGGCGCTGCGCGAAGGCTCCTACGCGATGGGCGCGACGCGCTTCCAGACCGCGATCCGGGTGGTGACGCCGGCCGCGTTCTCCGGCATCGCGGCGGCCTATATCCTCGGCATCTCGCGCGCGGTCGGCGAGACCATGATTCTCGCCGTCGCGGCCGGCATGCAGCCCAACCTTACCTGGAACCCTCTCGAGCCCGCGGCGACGATCACCGCCTACATCGTGCAGGTGGCGTTGGGCGACCTGCCGCACGGCTCGATCGGCTACCAGACGATCTTCGCGGCCGGCCTGACGCTCGCCCTGGTGACGCTGCTGTTCAACGTCCTCGGCCACGTGCTGCGCAAACGCTACCGGCAGGCTTATTGACGATGGGCGAACCCGCGAAAGTCCGGGAGATGCGCGCGCTGATCGCCGCGCACAAGCGCTGGGATATGGCGTTTGCCGTGCTCGGCGTGCTCGCGCTCATGGTGGGCGTGCTGACGTTCGTGGCGCTGTTCGGGCAGATGGCGCTCGAAGGCGCGCCGCGGCTGTCGTGGGACTTCTTCACGAATTTCCCGTCCCGCAAGCCCGAGCAGGCCGGCATCCTGTCGGCGTGGGTCGGCTCGACCCTGGTGATGCTCGTGACGGCGGCCACCGCGGTGCCGCTCGGCGTCGGCGCCGGGGTCTACCTCGAGGAATACGCGCCCAGGAACTGGATGACCGACTTGATCGAGATCAACGTCACCAATCTCGCCGGCGTGCCCTCCATCGTCTACGGCCTGCTCGCGCTCGGATTGTTCGTCTACGGCTTCGGGTTCGGCCAGAGCATACTGACCGCGGGCCTGACGCTGGGATTGCTGATCCTGCCGGTGGTGATCGTTGCGACGCGCGAGGCGATCCGCGCGATTCCCGCCTCGATCCGTGAGGGCGCGTACGCGCTCGGCGCCAGCAAGTGGCAGGCCACCTCGGACCATATTCTTCCGTATTCCCTGCCGGGCATCCTCACCGGCGTCATCATCGGCATGGCGCGCGCCATCGGCGAGACCGCGCCGGTCATCACCATCGGCGCGCTCACGTTCATCGCGTTCCTGCCCGCGGCGCCGTTCACCGGCGATCCCCCGGCCGGACTGTTCGACTGGATCCTGTCGCCGTTCACGGTGATGCCGATCCAGATGTTCAACTGGACCTCGCGCCCCGAGGTCGCGTTCCACCACAACGCGGCGGCGGCGGGGCTGGTGCTGGTCGTGATGGCGCTGTCGATGAACGCGCTCGCCATCTATATCCGTTACCGGCTGAGAAGGAACATCAAATGGTAGCCGTCCCGCCCGCGGAAGCCGCCCCGGTCGCAGCCGCGGCCGCGCCGCCCGTCATGAAGTCGGAGTCGAAGGACCTCAACTTCTATTACGGCTCGTTCCAGGCGCTCAAGAACATCAACATGCCGATCTACGAGAAGAAGGTGACGGCGCTGATCGGGCCTTCGGGCTGCGGCAAGTCCACCTTCCTGCGCTGCTTCAACCGCATGCACGATCTCTACCCGGGCAACCGCTACGAGGGCCGCATCATGCTCTACCCGGACAACACCAGCATCCTCAACCCGGACGTCGACCCGATCGAGGTGCGCATGCGCATCAGCATGGTGTTCCAGAAGCCGAACCCTTTTCCCAAGTCCATCTACGAGAACGTCGCCTACGGGCTGCGGGTGCGCGGCAAGCGCAAGCGCGCCCTCCTTGACGAAAAGGTGGAAGAGGCGCTGCGCGGAGCGGCGCTGTGGGACGAGGTGAAGAACCGTCTCGAGGATCTCGCCTTCAATCTTTCCGGCGGGCAGCAGCAGCGGCTGTGCATCGCGCGGGCGCTCGCGACCGATCCCGAGATGCTGCTGTTCGACGAGCCGACGTCCGCGCTCGACCCGATCGCGACCGCCAGCATCGAGCAGCTGATCGCCGAGCTCAAGGAGAAGATCACGATCCTGATCGTCACGCACAACATGCAGCAGGCGGCGCGCGTTTCCGACTATACTGCCTACATGTATCTCGGCGAGCTGATCGAGTTCGACGCCACCGACACGATCTTCATCAAGCCCAGGCACAAGCAGACCGAGGACTACATCACCGGTCGCTTCGGCTAGCGACCCGCGCGGAGCCGGCCATGCCCACGACCGAGCATTTGACCAAGCAATTCGACGTCGATCTCGAGACGCTGCGCTCGCGCATACTCCAGATGGGCGGCCTGATCGAGTCGCAGATCCACGCCGCGATCGAGGGCTTCTACTCGGGAAACCTGCAGCTGCTGGAGCAGGTGATCGAGAACGAGCGCCGCGTCAATGAATACGAAGTGGGCATCGACACCGAGTGCAGCCATATCATCGCCCGGCGCCAGCCCGCAGCGAGCGACCTGCGCATGATCATGGGGGTGAGCAAGGCGGTGACCGATCTCGAGCGCGTCGGCGATGAAGCCAAGAAGATCGCCGCGGTGAGCAAGGAAATCCTCGAGGGCGGACGCCTGCAGACGCTGCGGCTTCCCGACATCCGCCGCGCCGGCAACATCGTGATCGGGATGCTGCGCAAGGCGCTCGACGCGTTCGCGCGCCTCGATTCGGTCGCGGCGGCCGACGTGATCCGAGACGACGCGGCGACCGACGAGGCGTTCCGCGGGATCGTGCGCCAGCTCATCACCTTCATGATGGAGGACCCGCGCACCATTTCCACCGCGCTCGAAATCGTGTGGGTCGCGCGCGCGATTGAGCGCATGGGCGATCACTCCAAGAACCTGGCCGAGCAGGTGATCTACATCGTCAAGGGCACCGACGTCCGCCATACCGCCTTCGAGGATATCGAGCGCAAGGCCTCGCACTGAGCGGCAGCCCGTCCGCGGGCGTTTCCACTCCGGGCACCACACTCCGGCGCGCCGCCCCGGCTACCGATGCTCGAACCGGTCGGCGGAGCATTCACAACATGAACTTGCGCGGTTAAGTCCTTGACTTCACGCCGCGCCGGGACGGCCGCGCGCGGGCGCGGCGACACACCGCCTCGATCGAAGCCGGCGCCGGCCCGCGGACCAGTGCTGCGCGGGGGGGCGAACCGAGCGTCGGCGCATGGCGACGCCCGCAAAAAACCGCTTGCAAGCTGGCGCGGACATTGGCATCCTCTACTCGCCGAATTCGTGACCAGACGGCGGTACCAACCATTTACTCGCGCTGATTCAGCGTACCCAACGGGAGATCCACACCATGGCGAAGAGCAAGAAGAGCAGCAAGAAGTCCAAGGGCAAGGCGAAGAAGAGCGGGCGCAAGGCGAATCCGGCGTTCATGAAGCCGATGAGCCCGAGCTCGACGCTCGCCGCGGTGATCGGGGGCAGCCCCATGCCGCGCACGGAAGTCACCAAGAAGCTGTGGGCCTACATCAAGCGCAACGGCCTGCAGGACCGCGTCAACAGGCGCATGATCAACGCCGACGACAAGCTGCGCGCCGTGTTCGGCGGCAGGTCGCAGGTATCGATGTTCGACATGACGAAGCTCGTCAGCGCCCACCTGCGCTAGTATTCGCTTCACACCGAAAACGGGGCTGCAGAACGGCAGCCCCGTTTTTTTTCTCTCACCGCCTGCTGTTAGCCGCTCCGGTCCGCACGGTCACCAGCGCGACGCCCAGGCAGGTGACGACGATGCCGGCGAGGGACAATACGCTCGGCACCACGCCGAACATGGGAAGCTCGAGCGCGACCGCGAAGATCGGCGTGAGGTAGAGCAGGCTCGTGACGCGCGTCGCCTGGCCGCGGCGCATCAGCGTGTGCAGCGCGCTCACCGCGAGGAGCGAGGCCCCGATCACGAGGAACAGGATCGAGCCCGCGAGCGCCCACGACCAGTCGACCCGCAGGTCCTCGAACGCCCAGGCGAGCGGGGCGAGCGCGGCGACGGTGACGGCGAACTGCACGGCCGCCGCGCTGCGCAGGTCCACCAGCGGGCAGAACACCCGCTGGTAGAGCGTGCCCGAGGTGACGCCGGCGAGCGACACCGTTACCGCGATGAGGCTCGCGAGGGATGCCTCGCGCACGTCCACCTTGTGCCACACGATGAGCGCGACGCCGGCGAGCCCGATGACGACTCCCGCCCACTGGCGCGCGGCAAGCGTCTCGCCCATCCAGCGCACGGCGATCAGCGCCGTGATCAGCGGCTGCGCCGAGAGGATCAGCGCGGTGATGCCGGCGGAAACCCCGAGGTACTGGGTGTAGTGGCTGCCGCCGAGATGCACCGCGTGCATGAGCAGTCCGGCCACGACCACGTGCCCGAGCTCGCGCCCGGCCGGCCAGCGCGGCTGCACGAGGAGAACGATGGGAAGGACGCAGGCGAGGCCGAATGCGAAGCGCAGCGTGAGGAACGTGAACGGCGCGGCGTGCTGCAGGCCGAACTTGGTGGCGAGGAAGCCCGATCCCCAGACCGTGACGAAGTACCACGCCAGCGCGGCGTCGAACCCGGGTCGGTGCTTCAACGGATCATGCATTGTTTCGTCATTCCCGCCGGCGCGGGGACGACTCTTTCAGCGGCCATCAGCGGCTCAACCGGTTGCGGCCCTTTTCCTTGGCGCGGTAGAGCGCGCGGTCGGCGGCCTCGATCACCGCGTGCGGCGTTTCCGAGCGCCCGTTGCGTTCCGCCACGCCGATGCTCACCGTCACCGACACCCCGCGCGTGCTCCGCCATCCTCCGCGCTGGCGCCTGGGGCCCCTGGTTCGCGCCGGGCGGTCGGCTCCGCGCAGCGCGATCCGGTAGGACTCGATGTCCTCGCGCACCGCTTCGAGGTGGGGGATCGCGTCCTCCGCGTTCTTTCCCGCGAACAGCACGGCGAACTCCTCGCCGCCGTAGCGGAAGGCCCTGCCGCCGCCGCTCACGCGGGAGATGTGCGCGGCCACCATCTTCAGCACCTGGTCGCCGAGGTCGTGCCCGAAGGTGTCGTTGAACTTCTTGAAGTGATCCACGTCGAGCATCGCGATCGCGTAGCGGCTGCCGAGCGCCGCCAGCTCCTCGTTCAGCGCGCGCCGGCTCGGGATGCCGGTCAGCTCGTCGCGGAACGCCATGCGGAAGGTGTCCTGCAGCACGGCGACCGCCACCATCAGCTCCGCGGCGGCGATGAAGCTGGCAAAAGAGACGTATGCATTGGGCACGTGGGCGGCCACGGCGAACGCGGCGATCGCGCCGGCGAAACTCGCGTTGAGATGGGAGCGGCCGACGATTGCCGCGATGGTGGCGACGAGGAAGCCCAGCGCGATGGCCAGCATCGCAGCCTGCGGCAGGCGCCCGGCGCTGAGGGGGCTCGGGTCGAGGAACTTCTGATTCACGAGGTCGACCAGATCGGCGCGGCCCGCGACATAGACCCAGGCGGTCAACGCGATCTGCGCCAGGAATACCCCGAACCGCAGCGCGCCGTGGCGATTGAGCACGCCCCGCTCGGGCAGCACCGACAACAGCGCCAGGTCGAGCGGCACGAAGATTGTGAGCGCGGTGTAGACCGCGCGCGCGTGAAAGCCGTCGATCCCGTCGTGCAGCCACCACTGCCGCGACGCATAAGCGGTGGCCAGGACGAGGAGGGCGAACACCGCGCGGCCGCGGCCGTAACCCACCGCGAGCGCGATGCCCAGGACAAACATGATATGGGGACTGTAGATGCTGAACCCAGCGAGCGAGCGCGGGAACGCCGGGCTGTAGGTGACGAGCGCGAAGCCCGTCGCGAGGATCGCGACCGGCACCACGGGCAGTGCCAGCGCTCTCAATAACGCGCGCATCACGGCGCCAGCCGCTCGATCCGCCAGCGCCCGTTTGGCGCGCGGCGGTAGCGGATGCGGTCGTGCAGCCGGTCGTCACCGCCCTGCCAGAACTCGAATGCCTCGGGCACGAGGCGATAGCCGCCCCAGTGCGGCGGGCGCGGTACGGCGTCGGGGTATTTCCGCGCAAAGGCGGCGAAACGGCGCTCGAGCGGGCCGCGGCCGGTGACGACGGCGCTCTGCGGCGAGGCCCAGGCCGCGAGCTGGCTTCCGCGCGGCCGCGTGGCGAAATACTCGTCCGACTCGCGCGCCCTCAGCTTTTGCACGCTTCCATCGACGCGCACCTGGCGCCCGATCTCGCCCCAGTAGAACAGCAACGTCGCGCGCGGGTTGCGCGCCAGCTCGCGGCCCTTGCGGCTGCGGTAGTTGGTGTAGAACACGAAGCCGTGCGCGTCGAAGCTCTTGAGCAGCACCATGCGCAGTGACGGGTGGCCGGCGCGGGTCGCAGTGGCGAGCGCCACCGCGTCCGGCAGCGGCTTCACGACCGCCTGCGCCCGGTCGTACCACTGCGCGAACTGTGCGACCGGGTCGCTTTCGACGCTCCCCTCTCTCAATGGCCGGCGGCTGTCCTGCACGCGGCGAATTGTACCCTAAAGATCAAGCTCTTACCGCCGGAATGCGCCCCGTTTCCCGGTCGCAGGTCACTTCGTCTTAAGGGTGACGCCGATCCCTGCGGAGTGCAGGTTAAGGAACCCGGTGTCGTAGACCGGGTTGGTGGTGACGGCTTCGATGTAGCGCCGATCGGGCGGGCGAGCGGCGCGCGCTCGGCGCGATCAGCCGACTAGGCGCCAGGTGCCGTCGCCGCCCGGGCAGGCTTTCACCCGGTTCGTCTGCTTGCCTCCGTCGGTGGTGATCCTGAAGTCGAACTCGCGGCAGTTCACGCCTTTCTGCTCGAAGCCGCGCACCGGGGTCAGACGGTAGGTTCTGCGCTGATCGGCGCTGGTCCAGGTGACCGCCTTCTTGTCGCCCACCAGCTCGAGCGCGTGCCCGATGCACGCGCGATCGGCCTCGTCCATGTCGCGGCCGATCTTCGCGCCGATGACCGCGCCGGCTACGGTGCCGACGAGGATTGCGATCGGCTGGTTCTCGCCCTTGCCGACCTGCGAGCCGATCGCGCCGCCGGCGGCGGCGCCGATGACCGCGCCGACCGCCTCGCGGTTGCAGCGCCCGTTGATGACCCCGTAGTGCTTGTCCCATTTCTTGCCGGAATATCCGGTGTAGGGATCGCCCTGCCTGCGCTTGCCGTGCGCCGGCGCCCAGGGCGGGGGGTCACCGTAGGAATTCATCGGCACGGCGGCCGCGAGGGCGCCGCCGACGACGGCGAGCAGGGTGAGGGAGCGGACAAGACCAGTGCGAGCGTGCATTTTTCCTCCTCTCGTGAATGGGACGCCAGCGGCATCAATGCCTTCGACTGGCGGCCGGCTGGCGGGTTCTCAGCCGCAGGCGCCGATCGCCCCGCACGCCGTGCAGAACTCGCAGCCGTCCTTGTGGATCACCGCCGCGTTGCCGCATTCGCCGCAGCGCTTGCCGCGCAGGACGCGGTAGGCGGCTCCTTCGCGCACCGGCATCCGGTCGTCCTCGGGGATCTCGAGCACGCCCATCTCGTTCAAGGGATAGCCGCGCTCGTCGAGCACGCCGAGCATCGCGTAGCGGTGGATGATCAAGCGCGCGCAATAGGCCATCGTGCTCGGGAAATTCTGCTGCCGTTGCTCCCCCGGCACCCGCGCCATGAAGTCGCCGAGCGGCTCGGCGTAGTTGAGGAGCTTGCGCAGCTTCATGCCGATCCACGCCGGGTCGATCACGCGCATGTCGAGCGAGAGCAGCTTGCACAGGCCGTCGAGCGCGCGCGGATATTCGCCCGCCATCCACACCGAGTACGGGCGCCGATGGCCGCCCGGCAGCATCAGCTCCTTGAGTATCAGCAGGAAATCGTCGCCGGCGCGCGGATTGTGCACGTCTGCCGTCCACGACATCGTGCCGTCGGTCCCGGTCTTGGGCTCCTTCCGGGCGAACAGCGCCTCGAGCACCGGCGAGCTTCCGTCCAGTTTCGAGAACGCTCCCAGCTCGTCCACCCGGTAGCGCACGATGCGCGCGAACGCCGCCACCAGGCTCGGCACGCGCCGCACCTCGCCCTCGGGCGGCATCGGGCAGTCGAACGCGTCGTCGCCCGCCGTGCGCGCCAGGATCTCGAGCTTCATCTTGAGCCAGGCCTTGTCCTGGGCGCGCATGTCCATCGACAGGGTCTTCGCGACCGCGCCCAGCCCCCGCGGCTGCTCGGTGCCGTTGACCCACACTTCGAACGGGAACGGCTCGCCGTTCTCGACGTGGCCGACGAAGATCGCGAATTGGCCGAACGGCGACTCCACCATGTAGGTCCAGGACGGGTTGCCGGCGGCGAGCTTCGGCCGTCCCGGCCAGCGCAGGCTGGCGAGGGCGGGCTGCGGCGCCGCCTCCAGCCGGATGCGGCGGTCGGCGCTGGTGTCGAGGTCGCTCGGCTGCTCGGCTTCGGGGGCGACCGAGAGCACGGCTCCGAGCACCTGGTTCGGGCGGTAGGTGGCGATGCCCTTCAGCCCCGCCTTCCAGGCTTCGAGGTAGAGACTCCTGAACTGCTCGTACGGATAGTCCTCGGGCACGTTGACGGTCTTGCTGATGGCGGAGTCCACGTACGGCGC
>JBOIEM010000065.1:0-12222 GCA_050741115.1 Burkholderiales bacterium | reverse complement strand
GCGGAGCTGGAACTGCTCTAATCACTACTCACCATTCACCAATCACGCCCCTCGCTGAGCCGGGCTCAGCTCAGCGGCGCGGCGCAGTGCTGCGCGAATGCCGGCCGCTGCTTGAGCCGCTGGTAATAGGCGGCGAGGCGGGAATAGTCGGGACGCTCGATCGGCAGCATGAACCAGCGGTGCAGCGCGACCCCGATCGGGATATCGCCCATGGTGAGCGCGCTGCCCGCCACGTACGGGCGGTTCGCGAGGTTCAATTCGACCAGCTTGAGGTTGTCGGCGAGCTTCTTGCAGGATTCCTCGACCAGCTTCATGTCCCGCTTGGCCGGCTCGACACGCACCAGGTTCCAGAACACGGGCCGCAGGTTCCCCCACAGCGTCGTGCTGTACCACTCCATCCAGCGGTCGGCGTCGGCGCACGCCTTGTCGTCGTCGGGCCAGAGGGTGCCCTTGCCATGCTTGCGGGAAAGGTAGCGGACGATGGCGTGCGACTCCCACAGGATGAGGCCGTCGTCGTCAATGGTCGGCACCAGCCCGTTGGGATTCATCGCCAGGTACTCCGGCGTGGTGTTCACGCCGAACTTGCCGCCGGCGTCAACGCGATCGTACTTCAGCTCGAGCTCGGCGCAGCACCACAGCAGCTTCTGCACGTTGATGGAGGTCGTGCGGCCCCAGATTTTCAGCATCTCATTTCTCCCTGATTGCGTGACTCGCAGTCAGTCACTCGGCAGTGATGCGCTGCTCCCGGATGAGCTTGCCCCACTTTTCGGTCTCGCCGCGGATCCAGGCGCCGAACTGCTCCGGCGTGCCGCCGGCGATTTCGTAGCCGAGGCCGGTGAAGCGTTCTTTCTGCTCGGGCGTCGCCAGTAGCTTGATGATGCTCGCGTTGAGCCGCTGGATGACGGCGCGCGGAGTCCGCGCCGGGGCCAGCATCCCGACCCACGACTGCGCCTCGAACCGCGGAAGGAATTCACTCACCGGCGGCACGCCCGGAACCAGCGCGCTGCGGCCCTTCGAGGTGACCGCCAGCGCGTTCAGCCGGCCGGACTTGACGTGCGGAAGAACCAGCCCGGCCGAGGCGATCATCGCCTCAACGTGGCCGCCGAGCAGATCGTTCAGCGCCGGGCCGCCGCCCTTGTAGTGCACCAGGTTCGCGTCGAGACCCGCCGTCGCCTTGAACAGCTCGACCGACAGCCGGCTCGAGGTGGCGGCGCCCGCCGTCGCGAAGTTGAACGGCGGCCGCCTGGACTTCGCCCGCGACATGAACTCGCCGAACGTCTTGACGCCGAGGCCCGGGTGGACGACGAGCAGCTGCGGACCGCGGATCACCAGGGAAATCGGCGCGAAGTCCTTCACCACGTCGTAGGGCGCGTTGCGAAAGACGTGGGGGTTGGAGACGAAGCTGTCGAAGACGGCGAGCACGGTGTAACCGTCGGGCGCTGCCTTGGCGACGAGGTCGGTGCCGATGATTCCGCCCGCGCCCGCGCGGTTGTCGATCACGATCGACTGCCCGAGGGCGGCCGCGAGCGGGGGAGCGACGGCCCTCGCCACGGTGTCGGTCACGCCGCCGGGCGAGGTCGGCACCACCATGCGGATCGGCCTGGCGGGGTAGCCTTGTGCGATCGCCAGTCCGGTGGCGCAGATCAAGCCGAGCGCGCCTGAAAGCCTACGCACCCGTCACGCTTTCCCGCTTGCGCGCTTGTTGAACGACTCGAAGAACTTCCCCGCGAGCTGCCTCGCGACGCCGTCGATCAGCCGCGACCCGACCTGCGCGAGCTTGCCTCCCACCGTGGCCTTGGCCGTGTAGGCCAGGCGAGTAGCGGACCCCTCCGGGCTGAGGGAAACGGTCGCTTCTCCGCGGGCAAAGCCCGCCACGCCCCCCTGGCCTTCGAAGCGCAGGGTGTAGGCGCGCGGGGGATCGGCGTCGGTCACCGTCATCTTCCCTTTGAACTTGGCGCTGACCGGGCCGACCTTGGCGGTCATGAGCACCTCGTATTCCTGGTCGGCCGTGCGCGTGATCGACTCGCAGCCGGGGATGCAGTCCTTGAGAACATCGGGGTCATTCAATGCTGCCCAGGTCTCCGCCTGCGGCAGCGGGATCAACTGCTCTCCGGTCATCTCCATGCTCGTCCCTCTTCCGGACTTTTTTCATTCGCGAGCGCTGCGGCGAGGTCATTCAGGCTCTGCAGGTTGTGAACCGGCAGGAAGGCGTCCACGTGGGGCAGCATGGCCCGGACGCCCGCGGGCTTCGCCTCGAATTCCGGGTAGCGCAGGAGGGGATTGAGCCAGATCAGCCTGCGGCAGGACTTGTGCAGCCGCTCCATCTGGCGCGCAAGGTCGTCCGCGCCTTCGCGGTCGAGCCCGTCCGAGATCAGCAGTACCACCGCGCCCTGGCCGAGCAGCCGCCGCGACCACTTGCGGTTGAATTCCCCGATGCAGGCGCCAATGCGGGTCCCGCCCGACCAGTCGCTGACCGCGCGCGAGACCCGCGCGAGCGCGGCGTCCGCGTCGCGTTGGCGCAGTTGCCGGGTGACGTTCGTCAACCGCGTGCCGAAAGTGAACACGCTCACGCGGCTGCAGTCGCGCGCCAGGGCGTGGAGGAAGTGCAGGAACATGCGCGTATAGCGGCTCATCGAGCCCGATACGTCGACGAGCGCGACCAGCGGAGGCGCGCGCCGCTTGAGCGAGCGGCGGCACAGCGGAATGGCGGCGCCCCCGCCTCTCAGGCTTGCCTGCAGGCTCGCGCGCGGATCGATGCGCGCTCCACGCGGATCCCGCGCGTGGCGGCGGGTGGGCCGCTCCGGCAGCCGCGGGCGCATTTTCGCGACGGCCGCTCGCGCGGCCGCGAGTTCCTCATTGGTCATGCTCTCGAAGTCAATCGTGCGCAGCGACTCGTGGGCCGAGAATGTGAGGATCGCGTCGAATTCGATGCGGTCCGCGGCGGAGGCGGCGGGAGGCGTGCGGTGCCGGGCCGCCAGCGCCTGGATGAGCCGCGCGGACAGCTCCGGCTCCTCGCTGCGCCGCGGGATCCGCCCGCGCACCTCCGGGAGGCGCCGCACGCGCGCGGCGTGGCGCGGGTCGCGCCAGAACACGCGGAACGCCTCGTCGTAGAGGTCGAACTGGTCGCGGCGGCCGAGGAACACCGACGCCAGCGTCCAGTAGAAATCGTCGCGCCGCTCGATGCCGGCGATCTGCAGGGCGTCGAGCGCGTCGATCACCCGGTCGGGACCGACCGGCAGCCCCGCGCCGCGCAGCAGGCGGGCGAAATGCATCACGTTCTCCGCCAGAGTTCCGCCGCGTGCCTGCCCGGCCAGTCCGTCAACCGTCATGAGTGCCCCATCCCTGCTGTCAGGCGGCCAGCGCGGCTTTCACCTGGCTGACCAGCGCTGATGCTTCCGCGCCGCGCATCCTGGCGATGTCGTCCTGGTACTTGAGGAGCACGCCCAGGGTGTCGTCCACGGTCGCGGGATCGAGCGCCACTGCGTCGAGCGCCGTGAGCGCCTTGCACCAGTCGATGGTCTCGGCGACGCCCGGGAGCTTGAAGAGGTCCATGCCCCGGAGCTTCTGCACGAACGCGACCACTTCGCGCGACAGGCGTTCCGGCGCCTCGGGCGCCTTGCAGCGCACGATCTCGAGCTCGCGCTGCGCGTCCGGATAGTTGACCCAGTGATAGAGGCAGCGGCGCTTCACGGCGTCGTGTATCTCGCGCGTGCGGTTGGAGGTGACGACCACGATCGGCGGGCGCTGCGCGCGGATCGTCCCGATCTCGGGAATGCTGACCTGCCATTCGGACAGCACCTCGAGCAGGTAGGCCTCGAACGGCTCGTCGGTGCGGTCGAGCTCGTCGATCAGCAGCACCGGCGGCTCCGCTGCCCCGTGGTCGAGCGCCTCGAGCAGCGGCCGCTTGATGAGGAATTTGCGGGAGAAGATGCCGCGTTCGAGCTCGTCGCGCGCCGCCTTGCCGCCCGCTTCGGCGAGCCGGATCTCGACCATCTGCCGCTGGTAGTTCCATTCGTAGACCGCGGCCGCGACGTCCAGCCCTTCGTAGCACTGCAGCCGCACGAGGTCGCGGCCAAGCGCCCGCGCCACCACCTTCGCGACCTCGGTCTTGCCCACGCCGGCCTCGCCCTCGAGGAAGAGCGGGCGCTCCATCTTGAGCGCGAGAAAGAGAGCGGTCGCGAGACTGCGCTCGGCGACGTAGTCGTGCGCCCGCAGCAGCGCGAGCGTTTCGTCCGTCGATTTCGGGAGGGCGGTCATGGAAGCATATTAACCGCCGCGTGCTGTTAAATCTACTTGCCGGCGAGAGCGGCCTCCACCGCCCGCTGCGCGATCACCGTGACGAGGTGCGCGCGGTACTCGGCGCTCGCGTGGATGTCGGAGTTGAGGTCCGTGGGCGCGATCTTCACGCGGGCGATCGCGTCCGGCTCGAACTTTTCCGCAAGCCGCTTCTCCATCGCCTTCGCGCGGAACACGCAGCCGCCCGCCCCGGTAACCGCGACCCGCACGGTGCCGACCGACTCGCTCACGAACACGCCGACGATGGCGAAGCGGGAGGCCGGCTGCCGGAACTTCACATAGGCCGCGCGCTTCGGCAGCGGAAAGGAGACCGAGGTGATGATCTCGCCGGGCTTGAGCGCCGTCGCGAAGGTCCCCGTGAAAAACTTGTCGGCCGCGATGGCGCGCTTGCCGGTGTTGACGGTCGCGCCCAATCCCAGCACCGCCGCGGGATAGTCGGCCGCCGGGTCGTTGTGCGCGAGCGCGCCGCCGATCGTGCCCTGGTTGCGCACCTGGCGGTCGCCGATGCCCTCCGCCAGTCGGGCGAGCGCCGGGATGCCGATCGCGACATCCTTCGATGCCGCGACCTCGGCGTGGGTGGCGAGCGACCCGATGGTGAGGGTTCCGCCGTCGAGCTTGATGGCGCGCATCTCCGCGATCGCGCCCAGATCGACCAGGGCGGCGGGGCTGGAGAGCCGCAGCTTGAGCGAAGGGATCAGGCTCTGCCCGCCGGCGAGGAGTTTCGCGTTCTCGACCTTGCGCAGGAGCGCGCCCGCTTCCTTGAGGCTCTTGGGACGGTGGTAGTCGAACGCACGCATGTCCGTCTCCTATTGACTCCGCTTCGACTTTGTCGCTTGAATCGCGCGCCAGACGCGCTCCGGCGTCGCCGGCATCTCGACCTCGCGCACGCCGAGCGGAGCGAGCGCGTCCACGATGGCGTTGATCACCGCCGCCGGCGCGCCGATCGCGCCCGCTTCGCCGCAGCCTTTCACGCCGAGGGGATTGTGCGTGCAGGGCGTCTCGCGCGTCCCCACCCGGAAAGACGGCACGTCGTCGGCCCTGGGCATGGCGTAATCCATGTAGGTCCCGGTGAGGAGCTGCCCGCTCTGCGGATCGTAGACGCAGCCTTCGAGCAGCGCCTGGCCGATTCCCTGAGCGAGGCCGCCGTGGACCTGGCCCTCGACGATCATGGGGTTGATCAGCTTGCCGAAGTCGTCCACGGCGGTGAAATTGACGATGCGGGTGTGACCGGTGTCGGGGTCGATTTCCACCTCGCAGATGTGGCTGCCGGCGGGGAAGGTGAAATTGGCCGGATCGTAGAACGCCGACTCGTTCAATCCCGGCTCGAGCTTGTCGAGCGGATAGTTGTGCGGCACGTAGGCGGCGAAGGCGACCTCCGCGAACGTCTTCTTCCTGTCGGTGCCCGCGACCTTGAACGTGCCGCGGTCGTACTCGATGTCCGCTTCGGCGGCTTCAAGGAGGTGTGCCGCGATCTTTTTTCCTTTCGCGACGATCTTGTCGAGCGCCTTCACGAGGGCGGTGCCCCCGACCGCGATCGAGCGCGAGCCGTAGGTGCCCATGCCGAACAGTATCCGGCCGGTGTCGCCGTGCACGATGTCCACGTTCTCGATCGGGAGGCCGAGCCGGTCGGCGACGACCTGGGCGAAGGTGGTCTCGTGGCCCTGGCCGTGGGCGTGGGAACCGGTGAATACCGTGACCGTCCCGGTGGGGTGCACCCGGATCTCGCCCGCCTCGTAGAGGCCGGCGCGCGCGCCGAGCGCGCCCGCAACGTTGGAAGGCGCGATGCCGCAGGCCTCGATATAAGTCGAGAGGCCGAGGCCGCGCAGCCGTCCGCGCTTCTCGGCGTCCTTGCGCCGAGTCTCGAAGCCCGCGACGTCGGCGAGCTTCATCGCTTCGGTGAGGGTCGCCTCGTAGTCCCCGGTGTCGTAGCACAGCGCGACTGGCGTCTGGTACGGGAAATTCCTGATGAAGTTGCGCCGGCGGATTTCAGCGCGGTCGATCCCCATCTCGCGCGCCGCGGTATCCACGAGCCGTTCCACCACGTAGGTCGCCTCCGGGCGCCCGGCGCCGCGATAGGCGTCCACCGGCGCGGTATGGGTGAACACCGCGGTCACCTCGCAGTAGATCGCGGGCGTCGTGTATTGCCCCGCCAATAGCGTCGCGTAGAGGATGGTCGGGATGCACGAGGCGAACGTGGAGAGATACGCCCCCATGTTGGCGGTGGTTGTTACCCGCAATGCGAGGAATTTTCCGCTCTTGTCGAGCGCGAGCTCGGCTTTCGTCACGTGGTCGCGGCCATGCGCATCGGACTGGAAGGATTCGATGCGCTCCGCGGTCCACTTGACCGGGCGGTTCACCTGCCGGGAGGCCCAGGTGAGCACCACCTCTTCCCCATAGAGGTAGATCTTGGAGCCGAAGCCGCCGCCGACATCGGGCGCGATCACGCGCACCTTGTGCTCGGGCAGCCCGAGGACGAACGCCGTCATCAGCAGGCGCTCGACATGGGGATTCTGGGACGTCACGTAGAGCGTGTAGGCGTCGTCGCCGGCGGAGTAGCTTGCCACCGCTGCGCGCGGCTCGATCGCATTGGGGATGAGGCGGTTATTGATGAACTCGAGGGTGGTCACGTGGTGCGCCGACTTGAACGCGCTTTCCACCGCGCCCTTGTCGCCGAGCGCCCAGACGTAGCAGGTATTGTCCGGCGCCATGTCGTGAACCACGGGCGCGCCGGATTTGCGTGCCCCGGACGCCATGACCACCGCAGGCAGAACCTCGTAATCCACCTCGATCAGCTCGGCGGCGTCCTTGGCCTGATCGAGCGTTTCCGCGATGACGACGGCGACCCGGTCGCCGACATAACGCGCCTTGCCCTGCGCGAGCGGGGGGTAGGGCGGCTCCTTCATCGGCTTGCCGTCCACTCCCGTGATGAGCCAGCCGCAGGGGAGACCGCCGACTTTCGCCTGCGCGAGATCGTCGCCCGTGAATACCGCGACGACGCCCGGGGCGGAGCGCGCCCGCTCGAGATCCATGCTGCGGATGCGCGTGTGCGCGTGCGGCGAGCGCAGGAAGAATGCATGCGCCTGTCCTGGCAGCGTGACGTCGTCGGTGAAGCGGCTGCCTCCCGTGAGGAAGCGGTAGTCCTCCTTGCGTTTGACCGATTGTCCGATCAGCGGCGTGTCCATGGCTCACCTCCTCATCGCAGCGGCGCCGGCGAGCACCGCCTTGACGATGTTGTGATAGCCGGTGCAGCGGCAGAAATTACCCTCGAGCCCCGCCCGGACCGTCTCTTCCGAGGGGCTGGGATGCCGCTTCACGAGGTCGATCGCGTTCATCACCATGCCCGGCGTGCAGTAGCCGCATTGCAGGCCGTGGTGGTCGCGAAACGCCGCCTGCATCGGGTGCAGTTCGCCCGCCTTCGCGACGCCCTCGATGGTGACGATTTCGGCCCCTTCGACCTGCGCGGCGAGGACGATGCACGATTTCACGGCGCGGCCGTTGAGGTGCACGGTGCAGGCGCCGCACTGGCCGGTGTCGCAGCCGACGTGGGTGCCGGTCAACCGCAGGCGCTCGCGCAAAAGCTGGACGAGCAGCGTGCGCGGGTCCAATGTCGCGCTGACGGCCTTGCCGTTGACGGTCAGGGAAACGGAAATGTCCATCAAATCCTCCAATTAGAATCGCTGCGCGGTTCCGGCCGTGATGCGCGGGCGCAACGGTGACAAGCGGGGGCTCTTGAATTCATGCTACCCGCGTCATGTGGCCTTCGCAAATCCGGCTCCGCGCACGGAGATGTGACCGATCGTTATATACAGTAAAATATAGCCCTATCGGGAACGGCTGGAGGCGGTGGATGGACAGCGTGGACCTGCAGGTGCTGAAGAGCGCGAGTGACTGGGTGAAATCCGGCCGCCGCGTCGTGATGGCGACCGTCATCAGGACCTGGGGCTCGGCGCCGCGTCCGATCGGCGCCCTCACCGCGATCCGCGACGACGGCATGGTGGTCGGTTCCGTATCGGGCGGCTGCATCGAGGACGACATGATCGACCAGGTCCGCGCGGGCACGCTGGTCCAGGACCGCCCGGCCACGACCCGCTACGGCGTCAGCGCGGAGGAGGCGAAGCGCTTCGGTCTTCCCTGCGGGGGGACGCTCGAGCTGGTGCTGGAGCCGCTCACGAAAGAGAGCGGCCTCGACGAGGTGCTGAAGCGCGTCGAGCGCCACGAGCTCGTGATGCGCCGGCTCGACATGAAATCCGGGAGAGTCACCATTACCCCGGCCCAGTCCACCGACCTCCTTGCTTTCGACGGGATGACGCTCACCACGGTGCACGGGCCGCGCTGGCGGCTGCTGATCATCGGCGCGGGGCAGCTCTCGACTTTCCTCGCGCAGATGGCGCAGGGCCTCGATTACCAGGTCACCGTGTGCGATCCGCGCGAGGAATACGCCGAAGGGTGGGACGTCCCCGGCGTGGAGCTGAAACGGGGCATGCCGGATGATGTGGTCGCCGGGATGAACCTCGACGGCCACAGCGCCGTGGTGACGCTGACCCACGACCCGAAGCTCGACGACATGGCTTTGCTCGAAGCGCTGAAATCGCCGGCCTTCTACGTCGGCGCGATCGGATCGCGGATGAACAACGACGCGCGCCGCCGCCGGCTCGCCGATTTCGACCTCTCGCAGCAGGAAATCGCGCGCCTGCACGGGCCGGTGGGACTTAAGCTCGGAGCGAAGACGCCGCCGGAAATCGCGGTCGCGATCCTCGCCGAGATGACGGCCATTCGCAACGGCGTGGAGGTCCCGGATCTCGCGGAGCCGCCAAAGGCGACCGTCGCCGGCTGCGTCACCTAGGAGCGCCTAACAAAATGAACTCCCCTCCTCGGGCAGGAGGGGAGCGTCCCGGCTCCTGCTGGGGGTCGCACAGC
This sequence comes from Burkholderiales bacterium, assembly GCA_050741115.1. Classification (GTDB taxonomy): domain Bacteria; phylum Pseudomonadota; class Gammaproteobacteria; order Burkholderiales; family SG8-41; genus SG8-41. Next base: position 3,009 of record JBOIEM010000065.1, on the reverse strand, counting down.
GCTGGCCCGGGGGAGTATCCTCACGGCAGCCGCCATGCGGTCGTTGCCGCCGATGCGAACCGCGCCCGGAATCCTTCTCCTTCTGTTCGCGCTCGCTGCCCCGGCCGGGGCGGCGGGAGACGACGCGAACGCGATCTTCCTGGTCGCGAGCCCGTCGCTGCGCGATCCCAACTTCCGCGAGACCGTCGTGCTGGTGACGCATCCGCTGGAGGGCGGTCCATGGGGAGTCATCATCAATCGGCCGCTCGAGCACCGGCTGAGCGAGGTGTTCACCGAGTTAGAGGCGCTCAAGGGCCGAGCGGACTCGCTGTTTTTCGGCGGGCCGGTCGCGCGGGACGGCCTGGTGTTCCTCGCACGCCTGTCGCAGCCCCCGCCGCGCGCGGTAGCCGTTCTGCGCGACGTCTATTTCATTTCCGATATCGAGACCTTCGAGAAGCTGTTGCGGCGTCCGGAGCCGATGCAGGGGCTGCGGGTGTACGCGGGATACTCCGGATGGGCGCCCGGGCAGCTGCAGGGGGAGATTGCCCGGGGCGGCTGGCACGTCCTGCCGGCGGACGCCGCAATGGTGTTCGAGACGGATCCTGCCCGGGTCTGGCCGGAGCTGATCAAGCGCGCCACAACCAAGCGCACCTACAATAACATTGGGGGCGTGGGCGGACGATGAGAGTGGCGATTATCGGTGGAGGCGGCATCGCTCGGCTGTTCCTCGAGCACGTGCGGCGCGGCGAGCTCGGCCGCGTGCGGGTGGTCGCCATGGTCGGGCGCGGCGAAGGCTCGCGCGGCAGGCAACTGGCGAAGAAATTCCGCGTTCCGTACATTTCCGGCGTGAAGGCATTGCTGGCGGCGAGGCCCGACGTGGTCGTGGAGGCGGCGGCGCACAGCGCGGTGCGCGAGTACGGCGAGGCGCTCCTCAAAAAGGGAATCGCGCTGATCGTGCTCTCCGCCGGGGCGCTGTGCGACGATGCGCTGCGCGGAAAGCTCGAGCGCGCCGCGGCGAAAAGCGGCGCGCTGCTGTCGGTCCCATCCGGGGGAATCGGCGGGCTCGATGCGCTGAAGGCGGCCTGCGTCGCGGGGGTGGATGAAGTCACCATTGCGGTGACGAAACCGCCGGCGGCGTGGAAGGGTATCCCCTACGTCGAGAAACTCGGTGTCGATCTCGATGGTCTGCGGGAGCCGCGCGTCCTGTTCGAAGGCCCGGCCCGCGAGGGCGTGCCGCATTTTCCCGCGAACGTGAACATCGCGGCGGTGCTCTCCATGGCGGGGATCGGTTTCGACCGGACTCGGCTCAAGGTGGTGGCCGACCCGGCGTTGAGGCACAACACTCATTACATCGACGTGAAGGGCCGCACCGGCAACTTCAGCATCAAGCTCGAGAATGTTCCGTCGCCGGACAATCCGAAAACGGCCTGGCTCGCCTGCTACAGCGCGCTGGCCGCGTTGAAAGCGGTGCAGTCGCCGGTCCGCTATGGCACATGAGCGAGTGACGAGTGACGAGCAGGATGCTTGATCCCGAAGCTGCGGAAGCGATACGGCGGCGATATCTCAAGGTCGATGCGGCCACGGTGTCGGACGTGCTGGACGCGCTCGGCTATCTCCACCAGGGCCTCGCCGGATCGTTTGCGCCGTACCCGGAGAGCGCCGGCAAGCTCGCGGGCTGGGCCTACACCATCTGCGGAGAGATGCGGCCGTACGCGGGCGGCGGAGACGCGGACAAGATGAAGGCGGTGGACGGCCTGAAGCCCGGGAGCGTCAGCGTGTGGAGCGGGGCGGGCGACGGCGTGTGCTTCTTCGGCGAGTTGATCGCGCTCGGCATGAAGACGCGCGGCAGCGCCGGTGCGCTGGTGGACGGGGGCATCCGCGACATCGAGTGGATCGCGAAGCAGGGGTTCCCGGTCTACGCGCGCTACCGCACGCCGGTGCAGTCGATCGGCCGCTGGAAAGTGACGGCGTGGCAGGTGCCGGCGTACCTGCCGGGCGCGACCAAGCAGCACGTCATCGTCAATCCCGGCGACTTCGTGCTTGGCGACGCGGACGGCGTCATCGTCGTTCCGGCCGACGCGGTGGAGAAGGTGCTGAACGAAGCCGAGCGGTTGACCGCGACCGAGGTGAAGATCCGCGCCGAGCTCGCTGCCGGCGCGACGCTCGAGCAGGTGCTGGCGAAGTACGGCCACGTCTGATAGCGGTGGATCGTGGATGGTGGTTCGTGAATCCTAAAATCAAGGAAATCACGCCGTCGCCGGCGGCAACCGTGACGCTGGTGCGCGATGCGCCGCGCGGGCTCGAGGTGCTCATGCTGCAGCGTAGCCTGAGCCTCGCGTTCATGCCCGGCGTCCATGTGTTTCCCGGCGGGGCGCTCAATGCCGCCGACGACTCCCCGGCGCTCCACGCGCGGTGCGTCGGCCTGGATGACGCCGCGGCGAGCCGCGTGCTCGGACTCGAGCGCGGCGGGCTCGCGTACTGGATCGCGGCGATCCGCGAAGCGTTCGAGGAAGCCGGCATCCTGCTCGCGTACGACGCCCGGGGCAGGATCGTGTCCCTGAACGGTACGGCGGCGGAGCGCTACCGCTCCCACCGCCGGGCGCTCGACGAGGGGCACCGCGATTTCACCGAATTCCTGCTGGGCGAGGGCCTGCGGCTTGCCGTGGACCGGTTGCGCTACTTCGGCCACTGGATCACCCCGGTCAACTCGCCGCGGCGCTTCGATACGCGCTTCTTCCTCGCGATCGCGCCGGAAAGCCAGGAGGCGTGGCATGACGAGCGCGAGACCATCGCCCACGTCTGGATGCGGCCGCGGGAGGCGCTCGACCTGTACGCCCGCGAGGCGATCAGCATGCGCCTTCCCACCATCAAGTCGCTCGAGCGATTCGCGGACTGCTCCACCGCGGCCGAGATGATCGCGGAAATATCCTCGACGGGCGGGGTTCGAACGCTCCTGCCGCGGGTCGCGCGGGACGGAAGGAGCGTTCTTCCCGGCGACCCGGGCTACGAGGACGCCGGCGGCGTCGAGGG
>JBOIEM010000064.1:0-7724 GCA_050741115.1 Burkholderiales bacterium | reverse complement strand
GGTATCATCGGGCATGGCGCGCAGGGATTCCGGGATCATCGATGAGTTCTGCGACGCGCTCTGGCTCGAGGACGGGCTCGCGAAGAACACGCTCGAAGCCTACCGCCGCGATCTTTCGCAGTTTGCGGCTTGGATCGAGGCCCGGCAGCGGAAGCCCCTGGTCAGCGCTGACCAGGCCGACATTCAGAGTTACCTCGGCTACCAGTTCAGAAAGAAGACGCGCGCAACGAGCGTCGCGCGCTTGCTTTCCGCGTTGAAGCGGTTCTACCGCTATTGCCTGCGGCAGGGCCGCATCAAGGCCGATCCCACGCTCAAGATCGACGCGCCCAAGCTGCCGCGCGGGCTGCCGAAGAGCCTGACCGAGGAGGACGTCGAGAATCTCCTCGCCGCGCCGCGCGCGGACACGGCGCTCGGGCTGCGCGACAAGGCGATGCTGGAGACGCTCTACGCCAGCGGGCTGCGGGTCTCGGAGCTGGTCAAGTTGAAGCTCGGCCAGGTGAGCCAGGACATGGGCGTCGTGCAGGTGGTCGGCAAGGGCTCCAAGGAGCGGCTGGTGCCGCTGGGCGAGGAGGCGATCGAGTGGATCCGGCAATACCTCAGGGGAGCGCGCCCCCGGCTCCTCGGCGCCCGTGCCGCCGACGACCTGTTCGTCACCGCGCGCGGGGCGGCGATGACGCGCCAGATGTTCTGGCATCTGCTGCGCCGCTACGCCGCCCGGGCCGGCCTGAGAAAAAACATCTCGCCGCACACGCTGCGCCACGCGTTCGCCACGCACCTCCTCAACCACGGCGCCGACCTGCGCGTGGTGCAGCTTCTCCTCGGCCATTCGGACATCTCGACCACGCAGATCTATACCCACGTCGCGCGCGAGCGGCTGAAGCGGCTGCACGCGAAGCATCACCCCCGGGGGTAAAGGCAGAAGGCAGAACGGGACTACCTGCCACCGGACACGGGTCACCGGATCACTGCTTGGTGCCTCGCTCGATGGTGACGCCGACCCGCTTCACGTCCTTTTCCACCGCGAGCTTGCTGACGCTCACGCGGATCCACGGCACCCTGAATTCCGTCATTACGAGCGCCGCCAGGTGCTCGGCCAGCCGCTCGACCAGCAGGAAGCGCTCCTCACGCAGCGACGCCTTGATGCGCTCGATGACCCTGGCGTAGTCGATCGTCTCGCGGATACGGTCGCTGCGCTGGCGCCCGCCGTCCGGGATGCCGATCTCGAGATCGAGCTGCACCGTCTGGGGCACCCTGCGCTCCCAGTCGTAGACACCGATCAGCATCTCGACGCGCAGGTCCGTGATGAAGATCGTGTCCATTCGGAGCGGGTGCTCGTCCCTGGTGGAGCGGGTCGGATAGAATGAGCGGCAATTGTAAGTGAATTCGCATGGGCACTGCATTGCTCGCGCTGCTGGCATACCTCCTCGGCTCGATCCCGTTCGCGGTAATCGTGAGCCGCGCCTTCGGTCTGCCGGATCCGCGCAGTTACGGCTCCGGCAATCCCGGCGCGACCAACGTGCTCCGCTCGGGAAGAAAAGCCGCCGCGGCGTTGACTTTCCTCGGCGATGCTCTCAAGGGCTGGCTCGCCGTGTTCGTGGCGCAACGCCTGGCCGCGGGGGAGGCGGTCGATATCGCAGTCTCCGCTGCGGCGGTAGCGGTCACGTTCGGCCACATGTACCCCGTGTTCCTGCGATTCCGTGGCGGCAAGGGCGTGTCCACCGCGACCGGCGTCCTCGTCGCGCTCGATCCGTGGCTCGCTGCGGGAGCCGTCGCGACCTGGCTCATCATCGCCTTCTTCTTCCGCTACTCCTCGCTCGCCGCGCTGGTGGCGGCGGCCTCCGCGCCGTTCTTCGCGCTTTTCCTCTACGGAATGGGCCGTTTTGCGCTGGAGGGGGCGATCGGCGTCATGTTGATCGCGATGCTGATCGCGTGGCGCCACCAGGCCAACATCCGCAATCTCCTCGCCGGCACCGAGGGCAGGATCGGCGGCGGAGGCTCCGGCACGCCGCCGAGCTAGCTCCAGGCCGGGGCGGTTTCAAGTTCCCAGCGCGGGCGCACGGTGAAACCCAGTGACGAGTGACGATTGACGAGTGGCCAGCGTTCCAGCCTCTTCGCGGCGGCGAACGCGATCATGGCGCCGTTGTCGGTGCAGAACTCGATTTCCGGGTGGAACACCTCGACGCCGTGAGCGCGGGCGGCGACGGCGAGCCGGGCGCGCAGGGTGAGATTCGCGCCCACGCCGCCGGCGACCACCAGCCGCCTGAGCCCCGCGTGCCGCAGCGCGGCGAGCGCCTTCGCGACCAGCACCTCCACGATTGCCGCTTCGATCTCGGCGGCGAGATCCGCGCGCGCGGGCTCGTCGATCCTGCGTTCCCTGATGACCGTCAGCACGGCGGTCTTCAACCCGCTGAAACTGAAGTCGAGGTTCCCGCTCGCGAGCATCGGGCGCGGCAGGCTGAAGCGGCCCGCCGTCCCGCTCGCGGCGAGGCGCGCGAGCGCCGGCCCGCCCGGATAGCCGAGGCCGAGGAGCTTGGCCGACTTGTCGAACGCCTCGCCGGCGGCATCGTCCAGCGTCTCGCCGAGGAGCTCGTAGTCGCCTACTTTGTCCACCCGCATCAACTGGGTGTGGCCGCCGGAGACCAGCAGGGCGACGAAGGGAAAGGCCGGGGCGGGCCGCGAGAGCAACGGCGAGAGCAGATGCGCCTCGAGGTGGTGCACGCCGAGCGCCGGCACGCCGAGCGCGTAGGCGAGGCCGTGTGCGGTGGCGGCGCCGACCAGCAGCGCGCCAGCAAGGCCGGGACCTTCGGTGTAGGCAACCGCGGAAAGCTCGCCGAGGCTGCTGCCGGTCTGATCGAGCAGGCGGGTCGCGAGCGGCAGCAGGCGCCGGACGTGGTCGCGCGAGGCGAGCTCGGGCACCACGCCGCCGTAATCGGCGTGCAGGCGCGCCTGCGTATGCAGGACGTGCCCGAGCAGCCCGCGGGCGCCGTCGTAGAGGGCGACGCCGGTCTCGTCGCACGACGTTTCGATGCCGAGTACCAGCACGGCGGATCCAATCGGCTTCAAAAATAGCTTATGGCTTGATATAATACGACTTTTGCAATAGCCACCAGGAATGTCATGACGACTGTCCGCGTCAAGGAGAACGAACCGTTCGAGGCGGCGCTGCGCCGCTTCAAGCGCACCGTGGAGAAGACCGGCCTGCTGACCGAATTGCGGGCGCGCGAGTACTACGAGAAGCCCACTACGGAGCGCAAGCGCAAGCTCGCCGCCGCGATCAAGCGCCACCACAAGCGCTTGCGCTCGCAGCTCCTGCCGCCGCGGATGTTCTGACAGCCGTCAGGCGTGAGGCGTCAGGCGTGAGGGAGAAGCCCTCGCGCCTTTTGTTTTGTTCGTCCCCATTACTCATCACCCGTCACATGTCCTTGAAGGCGCGCATCAACGACGACCTGAAAGCGGCGATGCGCGCGGGTGATACGCGGCGCCGCGATGCGCTGCGGCTGCTGCTCGCCGCCGTGAAGCAGCGCGAGGTGGATGAGCGCAAGGAACTCGCCGACGCGGAGGTGGTGGGCGTCATCGAGCGAATGATCAAGCAGCGGCGCGAGTCGATCGACCAGTTCGAGCAGGGCGGGCGGCAGGACCTCGCGCAGAACGAACGGTTCGAAAGCGACCTGCTGCAGGGCTACATGCCGCAGGCGCTGTCGGAGGCGGAGATCGCGGCGGCGGTCGCGGAAGCCATTTCCGCCGCCGGGGCCAAGTCCCCCGCGGACATGGGGAAGGTGATGGGAGCGCTGAAGGGCAAGCTCGCGGGCAGAGCTGACATGGCCAAGGTCTCATCACTGGTGAAGACCAAACTGGCAGGATAGTTGCTTGTTTGGGCGGGGCCGGCCCGCCCTGTATTTTCCTGTTGTGTCCCGCACCGGCGAGGCTATACTCGCGCCATGCCGGGGTTGTCGTCACTCATCATGCATCACTCATCACGGTTTTCCGGCAGATGATTCCGCAGTCGTTCATCCAGGACCTCCTCGGGCGCGTCGATATCGTCGAAGTCGTGGACCGGCACGTGAAGCTGAAGCGCGCCGGGGCGAATTACGTCGCGTGCTGCCCGTTTCACAGCGAGAAGACGCCCTCGTTCACGGTCTCCCCGACCAAGCAGTTCTACCACTGCTTCGGCTGCGGCGCGCACGGGACGGCGGTCGGGTTCCTGATGGAGCACGGCGGCATGGGCTTCGTGGAGGCGGTCAAGGATCTCGCCCAGAGCGTGGGAATGACGGTGCCGGAAGTACGCTCCGAATCGGAGCGACGCAGGGCCGAAGTCGGCGAAAGCCTGCATGAGGTCCTGCTGCGCGCGGCGCACCATTACCGGGCGCAGTTGAAGGAGGCGGCGCATGCCATCGACTACCTCAAGAAGCGCGGTCTTTCCGGCGAGATCGCCAAGCGCTTCGGGATCGGCTACGCCCCGGATGAATGGCAGGGCCTGGCGGCGGCATTTACCGATTACGAGGGCAAGGCCCTCGCCGAGGCCGGCCTGGTGAAAGCGAATGACGACGGCCGGCGTTACGACGTCTTCCGCAACCGCATCGTGTTCCCGATCGTGGACGGGCGCGGCAACGTGATCGGCTTCGGCGGGCGCATCGTGGGTGAGGGAGAGCCCAAGTACCTCAATTCGCCGGAGACGCCCGTGTTCGAGAAGGGGCGCGAGCTCTATGGCCTCTACCAGGCGCGGCGCGCGATCCGCGACGCCGGCCGCGTGCTGGTGGTCGAGGGCTACATGGACGTGGTCGCGCTCGCGCAGTCGGGCATCGAGTTCGCCGTCGCGACGCTCGGTACCGCAACGACGCCCCTGCACGTGCAGAGGCTCCTGCGTCAAACCGACGAGATCGTATTCTGCTTCGATGGAGACGAGGCGGGCCGCCGCGCAGCGTGGCGCGCGCTCGAAGTGAGCCTTCCCCAGCTCGTGGACGGCAAGGAGGTGCGGTTCCTGTTTTTGCCCGACGGCGAGGACCCGGACACGTACGTGCGCAAGCACGGGCGGGGCGCATTCGAGCGCCTGTTGGAGCGGTTGGTGCCGTTGTCCCGGTTCCTGATCGACGAGTTGGCCGGGCGCGTGGACCTTTCCACCGCCGAGGGCCGCGCCCGCTTTGTCCACGAAGCGAAGCCCCTCCTCCGGCAGATGCCGGCCAGCGTGCTCCGGCTCCAGATGGTGCGGGAACTGGCGGAGAAGTCGCGCCTGGCCGTGGACGAGCTCATGCAGCTGTGCGAGCTCGCGTCTTCGCCGGCGAAATCCCCGGCCGCAACGGCGCGCCCTGCACGCATGCCGCCGACCTCCCTGGCACGGCAGTTGCTGCGCCTGCTGGTGGCGAATCCGGGCTTCTCGCAGCAACTGTCGCCGGAGCGGCGGGCAATGCTGGATGCACCGGAACTGGCCTCGGTGGCGGAGCTTGTGGACGCAGTGAAGGAGAACGGCGCGACGACGCCGGCGGCGTTGTTCGAAGCCACCCGTGATTCACAGTTTGCCGCGCTCTACCAGGAGGCCGCCGGTGAAACGCTTTCCGTCGCCAGTGACGAGAATTCCGCGCTCGCCGATTTCAACGGGGCGTTCAACCAGCTGGAGTTGCTCCAAGTCCGCGGCGAGTTCGAGCGCTTGAGCGCAGGCGGGGAGAGGAGCGAGGTTCAGCGGCAGCGCTTCCAGGAGGTCACCCGCCGCCTGGACGAGTTGAAACGGGCCACGACCGGCAGTCGCCAGGGAGTCTGAATAGAACCGCGAATTGAAGTGTTGGCTCAGCGTCCCCAGATGGTGATACCGGGGTGCGCCGGGCTGGCGCAGATATTGCTTTGGAGACAAGCAGTTGTGGCGTAACTTCCTCGGGTAGACGGGGTCGAAGAAGAGTATAATCCGCAGCTTTTTTGAATTCGGATCACAGGGGTACGGCGAGAGATGGCGAAATCGAGGAAAGCGAAGGCAAGAGCCGGGGCGCGCAGGAAATCCGCCGCCAAGGGGCGTCGTCACGCGGCCCGGCGCGCGGTCAGGGGGCGGGCGGCGTCCGCAGTCACCCGGCGGCCGCGCCCGATCGTCCTCAAGGCGAAGCCGGCGAAACCCCTGGCGAAGGGCGCTCTGCCGCTCAAGGCGCCCGGCAAGGTCCCGCAGCGGATGGACAAGGCGGCGCTGAAGAAGGCGCTGCTGGATGAGCGCATTGCGCGCGCGCAGGCGAAGGTGAAGGGAGGCAAGCGCTCCACGCGCGGGCTGACCGCCAAGGAAAAGGCGCTGGTCAAGGAGTTCGAGCGCCGTGAGCTGTCGCCTGCCGACGCCGAAGCGCGGCGCACGCGGCTTAAGAACCTGATCGTGCTCGGCAAGGAGCGGAGCTACCTCACCTACGCCGAGATCAACGACCACCTGCCCGACGACATGCTGGACGCCGAGCAGATCGAAAACATCATCAGCATGATCAACGACATGGGCATCCAGGTCTACGACGAGGCGCCCGATGCCGAGTCGCTGCTGATGTCGGAAGCGACGCCCCCGGTGGCGGACGAGGAAGCGGTCGAGGAAGCCGAAGCGGCGCTCTCCACCGTCGATTCCGAGTTCGGCCGCACCACCGACCCGGTGCGCATGTACATGCGCGAGATGGGATCGGTCGAGCTGCTCACGCGCGAGGGCGAGATCGAGATCGCCAAGAGGATTGAAGACGGGCTGCGCCACATGATCCAGGCGATCGCCGCGTGCCCCACCACCATCGCCGAGATCCTCGCGTTCGCCGACCGGATCGAGAAGGACGAGATCCGCGCGGACGAGTTGATCGACGGCCTCATCGATCCGAGCGCGAAGAACGAGCCGATCCGGGAGCTCGCCGAGAACGACGAGGACATGGAGGAGGAGCTCGAGGCCGCCGAAGAGGAAGACGAGGAGGGCGGGGCCGCGCAGAGCGCGGACCAGCTGAAGCTGAAGAGCGACGCGCTCAAGCGGTTCGCGATGATCCGCTCGCTCTATACCCGGATGACGCGCGCGCTCGGGCGCAACGGCCCGAGGAGCCGCGCCTACCTCCAGTCGCGCGACGCGATCCTGGAAGAGCTCATGAAGATCCGCTTCGCGGCGAAGCAGATCGAGGCGCTGTGCGACTCCATCCGCAAGCTGGTGGAGGAAGTTCGCAGCTATGAGCGCAGCATCATGGATCTGTGCGTGGACAAGGCGCGCATGCCGCGCCCGCACTTCATCAAGGAATTCCCGGGCAAGGAAGGAAACCTGCGCTGGATCAAGGGCGAGATCGAGGCGCGGCATCCGTGGAGCGAGGCGCTCGAGCGGTTCGAGCCGGCGATCGTCGAGAAGCAGCAGAAGCTGCTCTCCCTGCAGGACCGCGTCGGCATCCCGATCAAGGACCTGAAGGAGATCAACCGCCAGATGTCCACCGGCGAGGCGAAGGCGCGTCGCGCCAAGCGCGAGATGACGGAGGCGAACCTGCGCCTCGTGATCTCCATCGCCAAGAAGTACACCAACCGCGGGCTGCAGTTCCTCGATCTCATCCAGGAGGGCAACATCGGCCTGATGAAGGCGGTGGACAAGTTCGAGTACCGCCGCGGCTACAAGTTCTCGACCTACGCCACTTGGTGGATCCGGCAGGCGATCACGCGCTCGATCGCGGACCAGGCGCGCACCATCCGCATCCCGGTGCACATGATCGAGACCATCAACAAGATGAACCGCATCTCGCGCCAGATCCTGCAGGAGACCG
>JBOIEM010000063.1:0-5284 GCA_050741115.1 Burkholderiales bacterium | reverse complement strand
TTTCCACGACGTGCCGGTAGCGATCGCGGGTGCCGAAATCCATCTTGCCGTAGACTCCGCCCGGATCCTCCCGCAGTTTTTTCTCGACGACGCTCATCGTCTCGACGAACTCGCGCCAGTCCATCGCTCCGAGAAAGCGGAGGCTGCCGATGCTGTTGCTGATGGAGACCTGGTCGGCGGCCTGTTGCTGGTTTTCCGACTGCACCAACTGCTCGATCGTCAGGCCATCCTCGGCAAGCCGCTGCTCGATCCAGGTGAGCGGCAGTGCCAAAGCGGGGCTCTGTCCCTGCAGGCGGCGCGCGAATTCCGCGACAAATGAGCTCGTCATCGGCTGGCCCGACCGCGCCATATCCGCGATCGCCAGGATCAGGCTCTTCGGGTCCCTCCCCGCAACCTCCATCATCTGGTCCGCCCAATAGTCGGCGCCATTGCGGTGGATCCTGTTGGCGGCAATCCGCGCTCCAACGCGCCGGAGATTCTCGACCAGCGCCAGGCGCAACATGATGGGGATCGCCCACAATTCGCCTAACTTGAGGGCGGTGACCTTCTGGTAGGCCGCGACGAATCCTCTGAGACTTTCCGAGTCCACTCTCCCATCGCCGTGCGAGATCGTTTCCAGGGCGATGTCGTAGACGCGCGGAAGCCCCGCCGATGGGCCGTTCAGCAAGCGCGGCAGCTCCCGGCTGTAACCCTTTGGCAGGTGCCGCTTGGCCGTGCGAATCTGCTCTTCGATCAGATAGAAGTTGTCGAGCAGCCATTCCCCGGCCGGCGCAATCCGGCGGTTTGCCTTGACCGCCGCCGTCAGCAGGTCGCAAGCCCCGATCAGGACGGCTTCATTCTCGGTCAGCCGTGTCAGAAGCTGGTCTGGCGCGCGGGTCGGGTTCAACTTGTGCGAGCCCGCCAGCGTCCTGCCATGCTGTTCCATCTGGTCGGTGCTGAGCAGCTCCGATCGCAGCGGCGGCTCGTCGCCGGCGTACTGTTGTGCCAGGCCATTTCCGCGGAGGCGCGCCCTCCAATGGAGCAAGGTCCCGCGAATAGTCTTGCTGCTGACCTTCAATTTTTGGGTTTCCTTCCCTGAATCCGGGACGGGCTGAGCTGACCCCGGTTTCCTTCGGTTCGGGACATCGGATCTGGCAATGGATGTTCCGACCTGCTTGCCGTCAAAAGTCCCAGGCGCTCGAAGTGCAAGTACAGCTCGCGGCAGGCCCAGGCGTCGGTGGCGGCATAGGTGATCTGCGCCGGGGACAGGCGCGGAGCGGCCCAGTTCGAGGTGCGGTTGCCCTTGGGAATGCGGATCCCGAGGAACATGCCGGCAAGATTGCGCACGCCGGTCTGGCCGAGGCCGCGGCGGCGCGCGACGACTCCGAGGTCGAGCACGCTCGCGACGGTGAAGGGAAACACGAGCTTCAGCCGGCGCAGATCGTACTCGAGCCCGACTCCGGCCTTGACGATCTCCGGTTTCGCCAGCAGCTCGACGAGGGCGGGAAAGACGTCCAGGCGGCTCAACTGGAACAGGTACACCGCCCGCGCCGTGGCGGCCTGGACCAGGCAGGGCAGGTGGCTCTCGCCCTTCGAGAACGCGGGCCGCGTCTCCGTGTCGAAGCCGACGACGCGCTCCTGGCGCATGTCCGCCCGCGCCTTCTCCAGGTCCTTCAGCGTCGCCACCAGGGACACCGCTCCCTCGTAACGGCGGAGGGGCAGGTTCGCGAGGTCTTCCTTGGAAATTCTTTGCATCGGCGAATACTGCAAGCCGGATTGTACGCTTCTCCTATCTTTGCCGCGGCTTTAGGCGCACAATGCGGGCCGGACGACGGATCGTAGGAGTGGACATGAATATCTTCGTGGGTAACCTCGGACCCGACGTGACCGAGGCGGAAATCGCGGAGCTCTTCAAGCCGTTCGGCCAGGTCGGATCCGTGGAGCTGGTGCGGGAGCTGTTCACCGGCAAGGGCAAGGGCTTCGGCTTCGTGGAAATGCCCGGCAAGCAGCAGTCACGTGACGCGATCGCCGGGCTCAATGGCAAGGAGCACGGCGGGCGAGCCCTGAAGGTGAACGAAGCGCGGCCGCGGCCCGAGCGCGGCCGCCGGCGCTAGCCGCGGATCGCGCGAAGGAGCGCGAATCATGGACGAGATCGTTGGATTTACCGAGCTGCGCTGGTTGCGGGAGATTTCCGTGACGACCCGGAAGCACGCGGTGCCCGAGCTCGTCGGGGCGAGGCTCCTCAAGCGCGGGCTCATCGAGCGGACGCTCGGCGGCTTCACGATCACGGCGCGGGGCCGGATCGCGCTCATCAAGCTGGGCTAGCGGCCTGGACACGCCATGAAAGCACAGATGATGCGCGTTTCGAGCGGTCCCGGCCGGGTCGTGATGGGGCCGAAACGGCTCCGCAGCGGCTATGCCCGCATCGTTTCCCTGAAGGACGGCTCGGGGCGCATCGAAAGTTACAATCCGCGATCCGGAACCTGGTCTCCGGCCCACGAGAGCATCACGTTCAGCGAGGTCTGGAGCGCGCCCTCCGCGCCGGCATTGATGACGGCGCTCACGCCGGCGGAATTCGGCAGCGCGCCAGGGCGGGCTGACAAGAGTTGAACCGGCAGGGCGTCTACGCCCTCAACGGTCAACGGCGGCGCAAGTACGACGGCCGCGGCGCCATCACCGGCGGGGCAGTGGTGTCCTTGTGCCGGAAGTTGATGCGCCCCTTGGTGAGGTCGTACGGCGAGATTTCCACGGTCACGCGGTCCCCGGCCAGGACGCGGATGCGGCGTATGCGCATCTTGCCGCAGGTGTAGGCGGTGATCGCGACGCCGTTGTCGAGCTTCACCCGGCACTGCGTGTTGGGCAGCACTTCGTCGACGACGCCCGTCAGTTCAATCAGCTCTTCTTTTGCCATGCTCGTTTTCCTCTAAGGACGCGCGAGTATGGGTGCTGCGGGCGGTCCTGGCAAGCATTTTTTCCGGCGGCGCAGCAGGCGCCGGCGTGCTACAATGCGCGTGTCGAACTCGCTTTGGGTCTGTCCGTAGTCTCTTTCCGGATCTTTCCGGCCGGTCATTTCGGTTCTCTCCCATCGGTGATTTGATGCCCCGCGCACTCTCGCGCGAGGCAACGTCATACCTGGAGGACTTAAATGTCAACCGGCACAGTCAAATTTTTCAATCCCACGAAGGGCTTCGGCTTCATCGCCCCCGACGACGGGTCGCGCGACGTGTTCGTGCACGTCTCGGCGGTCGAGCGCTCCGGCCTCGGCACGCTCAACGAAAAGCAGAAGCTCACGTTCGACGTGGAGAAGGGCAGCGACGGCAGGCTTTCCGCGACCAATCTGAAGACCGCCTGATTCCGGGGCCGTCCGCAGAACAGACCCCGCTTCGGCGGGGTTTTTTTTGGTCAGATGGGATCGAAATGATCCCGTCCGTACCGGCCGCAGTCGGGATCTACCCCTTATAGGTCCAGCCGCCGGGCTCCGGCGAAGTGCTGGCTCCAGTAGCGATCGGTCAGGCTCGCGGTCGAGACCTGCTTGCCGCTCGACGGCGCGTGCACGAAGCGGTTGTTGCCGACGTAGATCGCGACGTGCGAGTTGCGCTTGCCTTCCTGGTGGAAGAACAGCAGATCGCCCGGGCGGATCTCCTTCCTCGCGACGGCGCGGGAGCCCGCCCATTGTCCTTCCGTGCTTCGCGGCACGCGCGTGTTGGCGCGCGCGTAGCTGTACTGAACGAGCCCGCTGCAATCGAAGCCTCGCGGCGAGTCGCCGCCGGGGCGGTACGGCTTGCCCTGCATGGCGAGCGCGTGCCGGGCGGCGCTGGCGCCAACGTCCCCGCCCGCGTCGGTTTGCTTGGGCGCGGACGAACAGCCGCCGAGCGCAAGCACGATCAGCCCGAAGGCGGCGAGGGATAAGCGATCGATATGCATACGGTGCAAGTATCGAATAAACAGCCTCCAGCGTCGATGACTAATGCCATATTTGCCAGGAGGAGGCCGCGGATTCGCGTCCTGCGAGTGGCAAATACGCAACATCTTGATATCAGGAATCGCGGGTCATGTTCTTCTCGTCGCCCGCGAGGGCGATGCACTTCTCGGTGCTGACGCGTAAGTAAATGGGATCGCCCACCGGGGTGCGCAGGGTGGGGTGGGCGGTCGCCAGCACGAGCTGATCGCCGACCGCGACCTGGAAGTCCACGGTGTCGCCGAGGAAGACTTTGGCGCTCACCGTTCCGGCGCAGACGTTGGGGCCGTCCGGGCGGGTTTCGGATAGCTCGATGTCCTCCGGCCGCACCGAGAGCGTCGCCGCGTCGCCGGCCTTGAGCGCGTGCACCGACAGGCCGTGCAGCTCGCCGAGCGCGGTCCCGAGCCGGTAGTGGCCGACGCCATCGGCCGCGACCACTTTCGCTTCCAGCAGGTTCGTGCGGCCGATGAAGTCGGCGACGAAGCGGCTGCGCGGCCGCTCGTAGATCTCGCGCGGGGTGCCGACCTGGATGATGGAGCCCTCGTTCATCACCGCGACCTCGTGCGAGAGCGCGAGCGCCTCGGCCTGGTCGTGGGTCACGTAGACCGTGGTCACGCCGGTGTCGCGCTGAATCTTCTTCAGCTCGAAGCGCATGCGCTCGCGCAGCTTGGCGTCAAGGTTCGACATCGGCTCGTCGAGCAGCAGCAATTGCGGCTCCATGACCAGCGCGCGGGCGAGCGCGAGCCGCTGCTGCTGGCCGCCGGAGAGATTGGTCGCGGGGCGGTCGGCCAGATGGTCCATCGCGACGATCCCGAGGACACGCATCACCCGGTTCGTGAACTCCTTCCCGGAGAGCTTGCGCCGGCCCACCCGCAGCGGAAACGCCGCGTTCTCGAATACCGTCATGTGCGGCCAGATCGCGTAGGACTGGAACACCATCCCGATGTTGCGCTCGTTTGGCGCGATGAAAATCCGGGCGGCGGACGAGTAGAGGACGCGCCCGCCGAGCGTGATCTCGCCGGATTGCGGCCGCTCGAGCCCCGCGATCGAGCGCAGCGTCGTGGTCTTGCCGCAGCCGCTGGGCCCGAGCAGCGTGAAGAGCGTGCCCTCCGGCACGTCGAAGGCGACATCGCGCGCGGCGCGCACCGGCCCGTGCTCGGTCGGGTACTCGGTGTTGAGCCCGCGCACGCTCAACATGGGACTACGTCCAAGCTATCAGCTGTCAGCTCTCGGCTGTCAGCTTGAAGCAGGCGTCTTTGGCTGATAGCTGAATGCTGACAGCTGACAGCTGGCATGACCATCATGCCTCCTTCACGCCGAAGCGGCTGCCCACGAACTGCGCGACCA
>JBOIEM010000062.1:0-8596 GCA_050741115.1 Burkholderiales bacterium | reverse complement strand
CCACCGCCAGCTGCCCCTTGCCGCCGTCGATGAGGACGAGATCCGGCACCTTGCCCTCCCCCGCCACGAGCTTGCGGTAGCGGCGGGAGAGCGCGTCGCGCAGCGCGGCGTAGTCGTCTCCCGGAGTAATCGCGGCGTGATGACCTGCGCCCTGCGTCCGCGCCGCCGCGCCGAAGTCAGACGGCGATCTATCGTCCGTTACGACCCCTATATTGTAGTGTCGGTACTCTGCCTTCTGCATTGCGGAGCTGTCGTAGACGACGCACGCGGCAACGGCGGCCTCGCCCAGGGTATGGCTCACGTCGAAGCACTCGATGCGATGCGCGGTGTCCGGCAGATCCAGCAACTGCTGCAGCGCGGTCAGGCGCGTCTCCTGCCGGGCGAGCGACCCCAGCGCCTGGCGCGCGCCGAGCTCGGCGTTCGTGGCCGCCATGTCGAGCCATGCCCTGCGCGCGCCCGCCGGATTGAACGAGATCTCGACCTTGTGGCCCGCACGCTCGGACAGCAGCTGCTCGAGGGGCTGCACGTCGAGCGCTGCCCCGGCCACGATCCGTGGCGGCACGCCGTGCTGCATGTAGTGCTGCACCACGAAGGCCTCCAACACCTCTTCCGGCGCGCGGTCATCGGCGTTGCGCGGGAAGAAGTTCTTGTCGCCGAGATGCCGCCCGCCGCGGATCATCGCGAGATTCACGCAGACGACGTCGCCAGCGCGGCCGCAGGCGATGACGTCGGTGTCTTCGCCCGCCCCACTGACGAATTGCTTTTCGCGCACTTTGCGCAGCGCCGCGATCTGGTCGCGGTACGCGGCCGCCTCCTCATAACGCATGTTTCCGGCGGCGGCGTTCATGCGCTCGGCCAGCCGCTCCATGACCTCGTCTTCCTTCCCCGCCAGAAACAGCGCGGCGCCCGCGACGTCCTCCGCATAGGCGCTCTCGCTGACGAGGCTCACGCACGGCGCGGTGCAGCGCCGGATCTGGTGCAGCAGGCATGGCCGCGAGCGGTTGCTGAACACGGAGTCCTCGCAGGTGCGGATGCGGAAGGCCTTTTGCAGGAGCTGGATGCTCTCGCGTACCGCTCCCGCGTTGGGGAACGGCCCGAAGTAGCGGTGCCGCTTGTCGAGGCTGCCGCGGTGGAATCCCAGGCGCGGGAATGGATGTCCGCTCAGCATCAGGTAGGGGTAGGATTTATCGTCGCGAAACAGTATGTTATAGCGCGGCGACAGCGTCTTGATCAGATTGCTTTCGAGCAGCAGCGCCTCGGCCTCCGAGCGGGTGACGGTGGTCTCAACGGCCGCTACCTGATCGAGCATCAACTGGATGCGCGGCGACCCGCCGCCGCCCGCTCTCTGAAAATAGGAAGCAACCCTTTTCTTCAAGTCGAGCGCCTTGCCGACGTACAGCACTTCGCCCGCGCCATTTACCATGCGGTAGACGCCGGGACGGTGCGGCAGGCTGGCGACGGTTGCTGCGGGGTCGAACACTTCCGGGATGCGACTCTGCCCATGCGTATTATAGCGGCGCGATGCTAGAATGACGCCCTTTTTTCGGGCAGCGTGCGAAATGGCCAAAGTCCTGGCAACCGAGATCCGCGCCGGCAACCTGATCGAGTGGGACAAGCGCGTCTGGCGCGTGCTCAAGTCCTATCACGTCCATGTCGGCGGCCGCGGCGGCGCCTTCATGCAGGTCGAGATCAAGGACATCGAGTCCGGCACCAAGAGGAACGAGCGCATCCGCACCGAGGACAAGATCGAGCGCGCCTACGTCGAGCCGCGCGCCATGCAGTACCTCTACAACGACGGCGGCAGCCACGTCTTCATGGACCAGGAGACCTTCGAGCAGCTCACGCTTCCGCAGGAGCTCCTCGAGGGCCAGACCGGCTTCCTCGTACCCAACATCGACGTGCAGGTCAATTTCCACAACGACCGGCCGATCGGCGTGCAACTGCCGCCGACCGTGACGCTCACCGTGACCGAGACCGAGCCCAATCTCAGGGGCGCGACCGCGACCGGCTCGTTCAAGCCCGCCAAGACCGACACCGGCCTGACCGTGATGGTGCCGCAGTTCGTCATGGAAGGCAGCCGCATCAACGTCAACACCGACACCGGGGAATACATCGAGCGCGCGTAGCCGCCTGGTGCTTGGGCGCGCGGCAGCGTATTCGCGAGATCGTGGGTCAGCAGGTTCCCGGCCCGGATCCGGAATTTCCTCTCCGCACCCGGATGACGGCGGCCCCGCGCCAGCCCCGGAGTTCCGGCTGCAACGTGACGTGCCCAATGCCGTAGCGAGCCTGCAGCATCTCGGCCGCCTCCGTCAGTATCACCGGCCAGCGCTGCAGGTCTCCGATTTCGAGGTGCGCCGACAGTGCCACGCGGCCCGGCGCGATGCTCCACACGTGGAGGTCGTGCACTTCGCTCACCCCGGGAACCGTCGCCAGGGCCCGTCCGATCGCGGCGAGCTCTATCGCCGGGGGAACGCCTTCCATCAGTACATGAAGCGCATCGCGCAGAACCCGCTGCGTGCTGACGAGAATCAGCGCACAGATCACCAGGGAGAGAATCGGGTCGACCGGAAACCAGCCGGTGAAGTGGACGACCACCCCGGCAACCAGCGCCGCGAACGAGCTCGCAAGATCGCCCATGACGTGCAGCAGTGCCGCGCGCGTGCCGAGATCCGGCTCGCCGCGGCCGAGCAGCGCGATGCAAATCGCGTTGACCGCCATGCCGACGAGCGCAATCGCGATGACCGCGCCCGCCGCCACCTCGCGAGGGTCGAGCAGGCGGGCCACCGCCTCCACCACCAACATCACGACGATGGCGAGCATCAGCACGCCGTTCAGCAGCGCGCCGATGACCTCCGCCCGCTGCCAGCCGTAGGTATGCTCCCGCCCCGGCGGGCGTCGGGCGAGCGACGCGGCGATCGCCGCCACCCCGAGCGCCACGGCATCGGAAACCATGTGGCCGGCGTCGCCCAGCAGCGCAAGCGAGCCCGACCACAATCCGCCGGCGAACTCCACCACCGCGTAGGCCGCGGTGAGCGCGAGCGGCAGCAGGAACCGCGGCGCGCGGCGATGCTCCGGATGCGAGTGCCCGGCCAAAGGCATCACGCGAGCGGCAGCTCGCCCTCCCGCTTGCCGATGCCCGCGATGGCCTGCAGCGCGTGGCCGTAGCGGACGTCCTCGCGCAGCCGCGCCATGCCTCCCGGCAGCGGCCTGCTGTGCATGCGGGCAAGCCGCGCCAGGCTCACCGCCGGCATCGTGTAGCCCAGGCTGTCGAGCAACTCGTCCACCTCCTGCGGGCTGTTGCAAAGCAGGACCATATCGCAGCCGGCGCCGAGCGCCGCGCGGGCCCGTTCCGTCACGCCGCCCGCGACGCTCGCCCCCTCCATGCCGAGATCGTCGCTCAAGATCACGCCGTCGAACCCGAGCCTGCCGCGCAGCACCTGCCTGAGCCACACCGTCGAGAATCCCGCCGGGCGGTCATCGACCTTCGGATAGATCACGTGGGCGGGCATGACGCCGCCGAGCCCGGCCTCGATCAGGCGCCGGAACGGTACCAGATCCGCGGCTTCGATCGCCTCGAAGGTCCGCTCGTCAACCGGCACTGCGTGGTGCGAATCGGCGGCGACGTGCCCGTGCCCGGGAAAATGCTTGCCGACCCCGTTCATTCCCGCCTGCCTCAAGCCCTGGAGCAGCGAACGTGCGAGCTCGCCCACGACGCGCGGGTCGGAATGGAATGCCCGATCGCCGATCACGCTGCTCGCGCCCCGGTCGATATCCAGCACCGGCGCGAAACTCAGGTCGACCCCGTGGGCGCGTAGCTCCGCCGCGAGCACGAAGCCCACCTCCTGGACGAGCTGGCGCGCGTGCGGTTCGCCGTGGTCCCAGGCCCAGCCCAGCTCGCGCATGGCGGGGAGCGCCGTGAAGCCGTCCCGGAAACGCTGCACCCGGCCGCCCTCGTGGTCGACCGCGATGACGAGCGGAGGGTTGCGCAGGGCGTGGATCTCTTCCGTCAACGCGCAGAGCTGCTCCGCGCCGGCGTAGTTCCGGGAAAACAGGATCACTCCTCCCGCCAGGGGATGGCTCAACCGCCGGCGGTCCGCGTCGGTAAGGCGGGTGCCCTCGACGTCGAGCATCACGGGGCCGAGCGGGATGCTTCGCGTCGTCATTGCGCCTCCAGCACCACGCAGGCACACGCCAGGCTGTTCTCGTCGCTGATCGTCAGGTGATGCCTGACGATGCCGCGGGCCTGGACCAGCCGCTCGAGGTTCGGGTGGAACGCGAACCCGGGCCTGCCCGAGCGCTCCTGGACCACGCTGATGCACTGCAGGGTCACCGGGTAGCGAAAGCCGGTGCCCATCGCCTTGGAGAAGGCTTCCTTCGCCGCGAAGCGGTTGGCGAGGAACAGCACCGGCCTGGCGGTCCGGAGATATCCCTGCCACTCGAGCGGTGTCAGCACCCGCCGGGCGAAGCGCTCGCCGTACTTGTCGCGCAGCCGGGCAATGCGCCGCGGTTCCACGAGGTCGATGCCGATTCCGAGTATCATCGCCCGGTGTCGAGCAGCGCTTTCATCTCGCGCACGGCCGCGCCCATGCCCACGAACACGGCCCTCGCGACGATGGCGTGGCCGATGTTGAGGTCGCCGATCTGGGCGATCGCCGCGATCGCCCTCACGTTCTCGTAATTGAGTCCGTGCCCGGCATTGACGCGCACGCCCCTCCCCGCCGCATATTCCGCGGCGGCACGGATCCGGTCGAGCTCCCGTTGCCGCTGTCCCGCACCGCGGGCTTCGGCATAGCCCCCGGTATGCAGCTCGATGACCGGCGCGCCGGCTTTCAGCGCGGCGTCGACCTGCTTCCGGTCGGCGTCGATGAAGAGCGAGATCCGGATGCCCGCTTCCTTCAGATCCCGGCACGCCCGCGCAACGCGTTTCAACGCGCCCGCCACGTCGAGCCCGCCCTCGGTGGTCAACTCGGCGCGGCGCTCCGGCACCAGGCAGACGTCATGCGGTCGCACGCGCCGAGCGAAGGCGATCATCTCCGGGGTGACCGCCGCTTCCAGGTTCATCCGCGTCCGCAGCGCTTTGCGCAGGGCGAGGACGTCGCGGTCCTGGATGTGCCTGCGGTCCTCCCGCAGATGCAACGTGATGTAGTCGGCCCCCGCGTCCTCGGCGGCGCGCGCGGCTTCGAGGGGGCTCGGATACTC
Organism: Burkholderiales bacterium; assembly: GCA_050741115.1. Taxonomy (GTDB): domain Bacteria; phylum Pseudomonadota; class Gammaproteobacteria; order Burkholderiales; family SG8-41; genus SG8-41. The sequence goes on along the minus strand of JBOIEM010000062.1, from coordinate 3,397 downwards.
CGTGCCTCGCGCCTGCCGCAAGGTGGCGACGTGGTCGATGTTCACGCCGAGTAGCATCACAGATCCTGAAGGTCGAGCAGCAGCTGCCGGGTGTGCAGGATCTGCTTGCCGAGACAGTGGTTGATCAGCGTCCGCATCAGCAGCTTGCTCTGCTGCTGCGTCGCCGCGCTGGTGAAGTCGCCGGACTGCATGTCGAGCAGCGTCTGGCCGGACAATTCTACTCCGATCGGCGGGGCGCCGGCCGCGTTCACCGGGCCGCGCTCGACGACGTAGACGTAGCTCGCCTCGCGCGCCACCGGCTCGCCGCGCTCGACGTCGCGGTCGAGAATGACCGCGTAGCCGAGCTCGCGCAGCAGGCCCATCTCGAACCGCCGCAGTACCGGCGACTGCTCGGCCCCCTCCCCGAGCGCGGCGAGCGTCTCCTGGTAGGCGAGGAACAGCTGCTCGTGCGGGTCGTCGCGGGCGAGGAGCTTCAGCAGAAGCTCGTTGAGATAGAAACCGCAGATCAGCGCGCGTCCCTTGAGCGGGCGGTAGGCGCCGCTCCACTCGGCCCGCGTCAGCGTGCGCAGCTCGCCGCGTCCGCCCCAGGACGCGAGCAACGGCTGGAACGCGAGCAGGATCCCGCGCAGCGCCGACTTCGGGCGCCGCGCGCCGCGCGCGACGAGCGCCACCCGCCCGTGGTCGCGGGTAAACGTCTCTACGATCAGGCTCGACTCGCGGTAGGGGCGGCTGTGCAGCACGAACGCGAGTTGTGCGTCCTGCCGGGATTTTTCCCTCATCCCTCCACCCTCAATCATTGAATCCCATGCGCCTGAGCACCGCCGGGTCGCCGGCCCAGCCGCGCTTCACCTTGACCCAGACCTCCAGGAACACCTTGCCGCCGAACAGCCGTTCCATGTCCCGGCGCGCCTGCGAGGCGATCGTTTTGAGCTGCTTGCCGCCCTTGCCGATCACGATGGCTTTCTGGCTTTCCTTGTCCACCACGATCGAGGCGTGAATCCTGCGCAGGGTCCCTTCCTGCCGGAAGCGGTCGATCTCGACGCTCGAGGCGTACGGCAGCTCCTCGCCCAGGAGCCGGAACAGCTTCTCCCGCAGCAGTTCGGCCGCCAGGAACCTCTCGTTGACGGTGGTGATATCGTCCGCGTCGTGGAACGGCGCGCCTTCGGGCAACAGCGCGACGATCGCTTCGAGCAGTTCCTTCACCTGCCAGCCCCTTGCCGCGGAGACGGGGACGATTGCCTCGAACGCGCGCAGGCCCGCGAGCCGGGCGATGAACGGGAGCAGGAGCTTCCTGTCCCTGACGGTGTCCGTCTTGTTGATCGCGAGGATCACGGGGCGGCTCGGGGCGAGCAACCTGGCCACCGCCGCGTCGCGCTCATCGTATTTCAAGGCTTCCACCAGCCACACGATGGCATCGACGTCCTGCAGTCCCGCCATCACCCCGCGGTTCATGGCGCTGTTCAAGGCGGACCGGTGCTCCGTCTGAAAGCCGGGCGTGTCGACAAAGACGATTTGCGCGTCCGGGCGCGTGACGATGCCGGTCACTCGCTGGCGCGTCGTCTGCGGCCGGCCGGAGGTGATGCTGACCTTGCACCCGACCAGGCGATTGAGCAGCGTCGACTTGCCGACGTTGGGCCGTCCCACCAGCGCAACGCGGCCGGCGCGGTGCGCCGCGCCGGCTTCAGGCGCGGGTTGCAAGCTCATAGGCCTGCCGCGCCGCCTCCTGCTCGGCGCTGCGCCGGCTGGCCCCCTCCCCCGTCGAGCGGATCCCAAGCTCGGGGATGGCGCACTCCACCTGGAACTGCTGCTCGTGCGCCTCGCCGCGCGTCGCCACCACCGAGTACTGCGGCAGCGCAAGCCTGCGCCCCTGCAAATACTCCTGCAGCAACGTCTTGGGATCCTTGCCCGAGACCACAGGGTCGATGGCGTCGATCGCATCGCCCAGCAGGACGCGCACGACGTTCCGCGCCGCCGTGAAGCCGCCGTCGAGGAAGGCGGCGCCGACCACCGCTTCCACCGCGTCGGCGAGTATCGAGGGCCGCCGCGCCCCGCCGCTCTTCAGCTCGCCCTCGCCCAGCCGCAGCCGCGCGCCGAAATCGAATTGCTGCGCGCTGGCGGCGAGCGAGTGCTGATTGACCAGATGTGCGCGCAGCCGCGACAGCTCGCCCTCGGGCAGTCCGGGAAACTTGTGATAGAGCTCGAGCGCCACCACGCAATTGAGGACGCTGTCGCCGAGATACTCCAGGCGCTCGTTGTGAGCGGCGCCGTAGCTGCGGTGCGTGAGCGCCCGGCGCAACAGTTCCGGGTCCGAGAAGCAATGACCGATGCCGAGATCGAATTCCCCCGGTTCCATTACCGATCATTGCGGAAATGGTTCACACACCATTTCCGCAACCGTCCTTTCCCCTTCTCCGCTCGGGAGAGGGGGAAGGGGTGAGGGTCGAGCGGCATGCCGGCCCTACTTGCTCGACGTCGGGTTGTAGTCCATGCAGGCCCGGATGTTGAAGACGACCGGCACGCACACCGTGTATTCGAAGCTCAGCTCCAGCTGGTCGCCGGTCTTCGAGATGAGGATGTCCTTGGCCTTGACCGACGAGATGTTCTCGATCGCCGATCGCCGGTCGAAGAGATCCTCCACCACGCGGCGCACGCCCTGGCGCCCTTCCGGGTCGTTGGCGACGGCTTTCAGCTGCGCCTTGATCGAAAGGTACTCGATATAGGGGGGGCCGATCCGGAAGAGGAGCAGCGCGGCGAACACCGCCACCACCGACCACATCAGGAAGCCCGACAAGGTGATGCCTGTCTGTCTACGCATGACCGATCCTTCTCAGTTGATGAGCCGTCCGATGCGCTTGAACTCGTCGAAATTCCACCAGATCAGGAACGCCTTGCCGACGATGTGCGATTCGGGGACGAACCCCCAGTAGCGGCTGTCGCTGCTGCTGTCCCGGTTGTCCCCCATCAGGAAATAGTGGCCCGGCGGCACGGTGCAGCTGAAGCCCGACTCATTGTAGGCGCAATTTTCGCGGAAAGGAAAGAGCCGCACGCCCGACAGGTGCACGCTCGGAATTTCCGGCTGCAGCAGCACCGCGTGCTGATGCTCTCCCAGCGTCTCCGTCATGCGCTGCGCGGCGACGATATTGTGGCCCGACTCGATGTAGTGATACTCCCCGTCCGCCTTGATCCGGATTTCCTCCTCGTTGATCGTGAGCCGCTTGTTGCGGTAGGAGATGCGGTCGCCCGGCACGCCCACCACGCGCTTGATGTAATCGAGCGCCGGGTTCTCCGGGTAGCGGAAGACCATGACTTCCCCGCGGCGCGGCGCATTGAAGTCGAGAATCTTGACGTTGACGATCGGCAGGCGGATCCCGTAGGTGAACTTGTTGACCAGGATGAA
>JBOIEM010000061.1:0-5554 GCA_050741115.1 Burkholderiales bacterium | reverse complement strand
CGCCCGGGATGTGGCCCATGCCGCCCAGCACCACCATGCACAGGATCATGATCGACTCGATGATGGTGAAGCTCTCGGGGCTGACGAAGCCCTGGAAGCCGGCGAAGAGCCCCCCCGAGACGCCGCCGAAGCTCGCGCCCATGACGAACGCCAGCAGCTTCACGTCGCGCGTGTTGATGCCCATGGCCGCCGCCGCCACCTCGTCCTCGCGGATCGCGGCCCACGCGCGCCCGATGCGCGAGTCCTCCAGCCGCACCGACACGAAAACCACGGCCGCCGTCAGCGCGAGGAACAGGTAGTAGTAGTTGTAGACCGCCGGAAAAGTGAGTCCGAGGAGGGTGTGCGTTTGCGCGAGGGAGAAGTCCCCGAGGTGGATCGAATCGATCAGGTTCACGCCCTGGGGGCCGTTGGTGATGTTGATCGGCGCGTTGAGGTTCACGAGGAAGATGCGGATGATCTCGCCGAAGCCGAGGGTGACGATGGCGAGGTAGTCCCCGCGCAGCCGCAGCGTCGGCGCGCCGAGCAGCACGCCGAAGACGCACGCGATCGCCGCGCCCGCCGGCAGCAGGAGCCAGAACGGCAGGTGGAGATCGAAGTGCGGCGAGGCGAGCAGCGCGTAGAAGTAGGCGCCCACGGCGAAGAACGCCACGTAGCCGAGATCGAGCAGCCCGGCGTAACCGACCACGATGTTGAGCCCCAGCGCGAGCATGACGTAGAGCAGCGCGAAGGCGGCGATGCGCACCCAGGTGCGGCCGGCCCCCCAGTCGGTGACGAACGGCAGCACGATCAGCAGGAGCGCGAGCGCGAGAGCGGCGGCCCACACCACGCGCGGATCGCGCGTGGTCTTCTGCCAGCGGTCGGCGAACAAGGGCATGATCAGGATCGTTCCGCGACCCGCTCGCCGAGCAGGCCCGAAGGCCGGAATACGAGCACCAGGATCAGCACCAAGAATGCGAATACGTCCTGGTAATGGCTGCCGAGAAAGCCGCCGGTGAGCGGCCCGATGTAGCCGGCGCCGAGGCTTTCGATCACGCCCAGAAGCAGCCCGCCGAGCATGGCGCCGGCGAAGTTGCCGATGCCGCCCAGCACGGCCGCCGTGAAGGCCTTCAACCCGAGCATGAAGCCCATGAAGTAGTGCGCGATGCCGTAGTAGGCGGCGACCATGATTCCGGCCACCGCGGCGAGCGCGGAGCCGATCACGAAGGTGAGCGAGATCACGGTGTTGATGTTGACCCCCATCAATCCCGCCACCTCGGGATTCTGCGAGGTCGCGCGCATGGCGCGCCCGAGCCGAGTGCGGTGCACGAGGACGAGCAGGCCCGCCATGATCCCTGCGGCAAGCAGCACGATGAAGATCTGCAGTTCGCTCACGGTCGCGCCGGCGAAGGAATGGGGCGCTGCGGGCAGCAGCGCCGGAAACGAATGGTACTGGCGTCCCCAGAGGAGCATCGCCGCGTTCTGCAGCAGGATGGAGACCCCGATCGCGGTGATGAGGGCGGCGAGCCGCGGCGCCGCGCGCAGCGGCCGGTAGGCGAGGCGCTCGATGGCGTAGCCGAGCGCCATGCACACGGGCATCGCGACGAGGAGCCCCAGCGCGGCGATCACCGGGCCGGGCAGCGCAACCCCGCTCCCCACCAGCAGCTGGACCACGGTCAACGCGACCAGCGCGCCGACCATCACCACTTCGCCGTGCGCGAAGTTGATGAGGCCCAGGATGCCGTAGACCATCGTGTAGCCGAGCGCGACCAGCGCGTAGATCGAGCCCAGCACGATGCCGTTCACCAGCTGCTGCAGGAAAATATCCACGACGGGCGATCCCTATACGCAAGAACGGCACCCGAAGGTGCCGTCAGCCGGTGGCGACGCGGGATTCACCACGTCGTTCGGAACCGGGGCTACTGCTGCGGGGGCGCGCCGCCGCCCACCGTCTCCAGCGCCTCCCACTTGCCGCGCTTCACCACGTAGAGCGTGATCGGGCCGCTCTTCAGATCGCCTTTTTCGTCGAACGCGATCGGGCCGGTCACCCCTTGGCGGCTGATGCGGGCGAGCTCGGGCAGGTATTTCGCCGGCTGAGTGGAGTTCGCCTTCAGCATGGCATCTACCAGCGTCATCGTCGCGTCATACGCATAAGGCGCATAGATCTGGATCTGCCCGTACTTGGCATTGAAGCGCTCGGTGAAGCCCTTGCCCCCCGGCATCTTGTCGAGCGGCACGCCCGGGGAGGAGGCGACCACGCCGTCGGCGGCCGCCCCCGCGAGCTTGATGAACTCGGGGCTCTGCGTGCCGTCGCCGGCGAGAAACTTCGCCTTCACCGCGAGCGATTTCATCTGCGCCACCATCGGTCCGGCCTGGGCGTCCATGCCGCCGTAGAACACGAGATCCGGCTGCCTGCCTTTCACGTTGGTGAGAATCGAGCGAAAGTCGGTCGCCTTGTCCGTGGTGTACTCGCGCGCGACGACCGCCGCCCCCGAGGCCTTGGCCGCCTTCTCGAACTCGTCGGCGAGCCCCTGCCCGTAGGCGGTGCGGTCGTCGATGATCGCGACCTTCTTCGCGCCGAGCTTTCCGACGGCGTATTCGCCGAGCACCCTGCCCTGCTGCACGTCGTTCGCCATCACGCGGAACGCGCTCCGGTAGCCCTGCTGGGTGTACTTGGGATTGGTCGCGGAGGGCGAGATCTGCGGTATGCCCGCGTCGTGGTAGATCTTCGAAGCGGGAATCGTGGTGCCGGAGTTGAGGTGCCCGATGACGCCGGCGACCTTGGCGTCAACCAGCTTCTGCGCGACGATGGTTCCGGTCTTCGGATCGGCCTGGTCGTCCTCGCTCAACAGCTCGAACTTCACCTTGGCGCCGCCGATGGTTAAGCCTTTGGCGTTCAACTCCTCGATCGCGAGCCGCGCGCCGTTGTCGTTGTCCTTGCCGAGATGCGCCTGCGGGCCGGTCAGCGGCGACACCTGCCCGATCTTGACGGCTGCCGCTCCCGACGGCGGCGCGTCCCGGCCGCAGCCGGCGAGGACGAGCGCGAGGGCGAAAGCGAGGAAGGCGGGCCTAGCGCGGTTTCGGACCATGTCGGCTCCCACGTGGTAAATCGTTGTTGCTAATGGAGAAATCATTATCCCGGGGGGCCTGCGGGTTGTCAATTTACTGGACGGAGAGGATCCACTGCACCATGGTCTTGATGTCCGCGTCCTTTACGTGGGCGTTGGGCGGCATCGGGATGTCGCCCCAGACGCCCTTGCCGCCTGTCTTCACCTTCTGCGCGAGGCGTGCTTCCGCTCCCTGGTCCTTGCGGTTGCGGTCGGCGATTTCCTTGTAGCTCGGTCCCACCAGCTTCTTGTACACCGTGTGGCAGGCGAGGCAGCCGTTCGACTTGGCGAGCGCCTCACCGGCCTTGGCGTCGGCGGCGAGCGCGCCGGCGGGAAGCGTGGCCGCGGCGGCGGCGGCGATCAGGGTGACGACGATTTTCATGCACAGTCTCCAGGGTGGTCGCGGTTCATGTCATAAAACCCGCGCATTCTAGCCCAACGGGAGCCGGGTGGCGCGCTCACGCCGCGCCGGCGCGGGCGGACAGGACGCGTTCGAGCTCCGCAAGTTCGCCGATCGCGGGCAGGCAGGCAGCGCCCTGGCACACCCACGCGTTGACGCCGCTCGCGGGAGCGCCCTTGTCGAGGACCGGCGGCAGTCCCGCCCGCCCCGCCGGAACGGAGACGACGAGAGCGTCGGGCCGGTAGCGCGCGGCGAGCGCCCGTTGCCACCCGGTGAGAGCATTGGGCTCGCCGCGCAGCACGACGACGCGGGGCGGGACGAGGTATTCGTCGAGCGCCGTGGCGAGGCTCACAAAGCCGCTCGGCTGGCGCTCGAGCTGGGGATAGAACAGCCGCAATGCACGCTCCGCCGCCTTAAGGTAGCGCGGCTCGCCGACGAGATGCCCAAGCCGCTGCAGCGCGAACGCGGCAACGCCGTTGCCGGATGGCGTCGCGTTGTCATGGCCGGGCTTGACGCGGTGGATGAGCTTCTCGTGATCGTGCGAGACGAAGAAAAAGCCGCCCGCCGCGCGGTCCTCGAAGCGCTCGAGCAGGAGCTCCGCCAGGTCGCGCGCGAACTGGAGGTCGTCCTCCCGGAATTCGCATTGCATCGTTTCGAGCAGCGCGTCGAGGAGGAACGCGTGGTCGTCGAGATAGGCGTTCAGGTGCGCGACGCCGTCCTTGTAGGTCGCCAAGAGCCGGCCGCCGCGCCAGAGCCTCGCCCGGGTGAATTCGAGCGCCCGCCGCGCCGAGGCGAGCCAGGCATCCTCGCCGAACGCGCGCGCGGCACGCGCGAAGCCCCGCACCATCATCGCGTTCCAGCTCGTAAGCGCCTTCTCGTCCCGTCCCGGGCGCACGCGTTGCCCGCGCGCGGCGAGGAGCTTTGCGCGCGCGGATTCGAGCCGCGTCTCGCATTCCGCCGCCGTCGTATTGAGCCGCTTCGCGATGACTTCGAGCGGCTTCATCACCCGCAGATGCCATTCGCGATTCTCGAAATTGGGGGCGCCGTCGAGCCCGTAATGCGGCTCGACCACTGCGTACTCGTCCGGCGTGAGGAGGCCCTTCACCGCTTGCGGCGTCCACACGTAGTACCTGCCCTCTTCATGCTCGGAGTCGGCGTCGAGCGAGGAGTAGTAGCCGCCCTCGGGCGACTGCATCTCGCGCATCACCCAGCCCGCGATCCCCCGCACCGTCTGCTCGAACAGCGGCTGCCGCGTGACGAGCCAGGCGTCGCTGTAGAGCGCGATCAGCGCCGCGTTGTCGTAGAGCATCTTCTCGAAGTGCGGAATGCTCCAGTAGGGATCGACGCTGTAGCGGCAGAAGCCGCCGCCCAGCTGGTCGTGGATGCCGCCTTCCGCCATCCTGGCGAGCGTCAGGCGGGTGATCGCAAGGCCCAGTTCGCCGCCATCGAGCGCGTGCCGCCGCAGGCAGAAGTTGAGCTCGTAGGGATGCGGGAACTTCGGCGCCTGGCCGATGCCGCCGTGCACGTCGTCGAACACCTGTGCAAACTCGCGCACCGCGGCGTCGAGCGGCGCGCGCTTGAGCTCCTGCGCGCCCGCCGGCGCGGGCAGCGTGCGCGCGAGCGCGTCGAGCAGCGCCGCGTTCTGCTGCGCGATCTCCCCGCGCTTCTCGCGGTAGGCCTGCGCGACGCGCGGCAGCAGGTCGAGGAAGCCGGCCATGCCGTGACCGGCGCGCTTGGGAAAATAGGTTCCGCCGAAGAACGGCGTGCCGTCGGGCATGAGGAAGAGCGTGAGCGGCCAGCCGCCGCTGCGCTGCGTGAGCATCGCATGCGCGGTCTGGTAGATCTGGTCGAGATCCGGCCGCTCCTCGCGGTCCACCTTGATGTTGACAAAGTGCCGGTTCATCTCCGCCGCCACCTCGGGGTCCTCGAACGACTCGTGCGCCATGACGTGGCACCAGTGGCAGGCGGAATAGCCGATCGAGAGCAGGATCGGCATGTCGGCCTCGCGCGCGAGCTTGAGCGCTTCCGCTCCCCACGGATGCCAGTCGACGGGATTGTCGGCGTGCTGCCG
>JBOIEM010000060.1:0-6048 GCA_050741115.1 Burkholderiales bacterium | reverse complement strand
GAGAAAGCGGTCCTTCTTCGGCCCGCCGAGGAAGTTGCGCGGCGTGTGGCACTCGCCGCAATGCCCGAGCGCCTGCACGAGGTAGGCGCCGCGATTGACGATCTCGGAGACGCCCGGCGCGTTGACGCACGGGCCCGGCGTGAAGAAGAGCCATTTCCAGATCGTCACCAGGATACGCCAGCGGGAGAAGAATCCCAGCTCGTGCTCCCGGCTCGCCTGGCTGCTGGCCGGCAGCGAGCGCAGGTAGGCCCAGAGGTCGCGCAGGTCGCCGTCGGTGATGCCCGTGAACGAAGGGTAGGGGAAGGCCGGGAAATAGTTGGCACCGTCGGGGCGCCGGCCGTGGCGCATGGCACGCGTGAAATCGGCCTCGCTCCAGCGCCCGATCCCCGCCTGCGGGTGCGGCGTGATGTTCGGCCCGTAGAAAGTCCCGAACGGGGTCTTCAGCGCGCGCCCGCCCGCGTAGGGGGTAGCGCCCTCTTTCTCCGTGTGACAGCCGAGGCAGCCGCCGGCCTGGGCGAGGTACTCGCCGCGCTTGGCGTTACCCTGCGCCAATGCGGGAGCAATCGGGACCCCGAGCACCAGGGCGAGCACGATCGCTTGCAGCGGATTTCGCATGGGGTCACTCATCAAATAGCCGCCATCATGAAACGAAAACCCCGCCGCGGCGGGGTTGTTCGCGTCGCGGGTTTCGACTGCTATTTCATGCGGAACTCATTGTGGCAGCCACCGCAGTTCTTCGCCAACGCGCCGAATGGCCCCTTGACGGCGTCCAGGGTGCCGGCCTTCGTCGCCGCGACCAGCTTCGAGGCGTCGGAATTGAAGCGATCTACGGTCTGCTTGAACTTCCCTGCGTCCGACCAGATCTCGGGCTTGGCCTTCGTGTCGCCCTTGTCGGAGCCGGGCAGGAACGCGTCGGGCAACATGAAGCTCGTTGACTGGATGACCCCGGCGTACCAGGCGAACAACGCGGCATCGTAGGGTTGCTGGCCCTTGACCATCAGGGCCATGGGGCGCATGTTCCAGCTCTGCACCGTCATCACCGACTTGCGGTACTTGATCACGTCCTCGGGTTTCTGCTGAGCCTGGGCGGAACCGGCAAAGCCCGCCCCACCCGCGATCACCGCCAGCGCGACTAGAAAGCATTTCATCATTGGATACCTCCTCTTGTTGATTGGAAAATCATTCAATCCGGGACGCCGCAGCGAACCCTCCGCGGACGACACCCTAAACATACGCCGGTGGCGGATTATTCCGTGCCCATTGCGGCGACGGCGGAGTGTAGGCGTTGGATCGGAGGGGCGTCAATCGCAGCCCGATTCCGTCATGTGGAATCGAACCTGGCGCTGCGGGTGCGCTTGACCTCGCCTCGCCGCCGCTTGCTTTCCAGGCGGCGCTGGCGCGAGGCGCGGGTAGGGCGCGTCTGCCTGCGCGTCTTTCGGGGGGTAGCCGCCGCGCGGATGAGAGCCACCAGACGCTCGATCGCATCGCGGCGGTTCTGCTCCTGGCTGCGGAAGCGATGCGCCGTGATCACGAGCACCCCCTCGCGGCTCAAGCGGCGCCCGGCGATTGCGCGCAGCCGCTCGCGCACCGGCGGCGAAAGCGAGTCCGAGTGCCGGACGTCGAAGCGCAACTGAACGGCCGTAGCGACCTTGTTGACGTTCTGCCCACCCGGGCCGGACGCCCGGATGAAAGTAAGCTCGATCTCGTTCTCGTCGAGCGCTATGCCGGGCGCGACGGTGATCATCGGCCGAGTGTACGGGCGGCCGCCACGCTGCACAACCGCAATTGGGTAAACTTAGCGGATGCGGACGATAGCGGAATTGCCCTTGATGCCGCGGCTCGGCTACGCGCTCGGCTTCCTCGCCTGCGCGGCGCTGCTCGGCTTCGCGTACTATCTCCAGTACTACGAGTATCAGGACCCCTGCCCGCTGTGCATTCTTCAGCGCATCGCGTTCATGGCGCTCGCGGCGATCTTTCTCGTCGCGGCCGCGCACGGCCCGGGCCGCACGGGGGCGCTCGTCTACTCCGGGCTGCTGGTGGTCGCGGCGAGCATCGGCGCCGCCATCGCCGCGCGCCACGTCTGGCTTCAGAATCTGCCCCGGAACCAGGTTCCCGAATGCGGGCCCGGGCTGGAGTACATGCTCAAGAAATTTCCGCTGACCCAGGCGCTCGAGAAGATCCTCTCGGGCAGCGGAGAATGCGCGGAGGTCGGCTGGACGTTTCTCGGGCTGTCGATCGCCGGCTGGTCGCTGGCGTGGTTCGTTCTGTTCGGAGTTTTCGCGATGGTTCTCGCGCTTGCCGGCATGAGAGCGGGCCGGCGGGCATGAACAGGGAGGGCCCAAGGTTCCACCTTCCAGGTGCTGACCTGGAACGGAGAACCTGAAACGCGGGACCTTGAGCCTGGAACCCGGCTATGCCGGAATGTCGGGCTCGAGCTGGCGCTCGAGCATCGTGATCTGGTCCTTCAGGAGGAGCTTGCGCTTCTTGAGACGTTGCAACTGTAATTGATCCTGGGCAGAGCTTTGCGAAAGGCGGGAGATGACATCGTCGAGGTCTCTATGCTCTGTCTGCAACTGGTGGATTCTTTGCTTCAGAGACTCGACGTCGGCGGTATGTATCATGGGCTGCGTCCTCCATACCAGCGCGCAACGCGCAAATCCAGTATAGACCCAATGATTTGAAAAAACGAGTCTTGCGCCGGGCGCGCGCGGCAGCGCGCATCCGGTCGAAGGACGGCAAATAACCCGCTGTTTTTCTTTGATTAGCCCGGCGGCGGCCACGAACCGGCCGGGCGGGGGAAGATGACTTGGCAACAACGCTGACCGTAAACGGCCGCAGCCACGAGGTTGCCGCGGAACCCGAGACCGCGCTGCTCTACGTGCTGCGCAACGATCTCAAGCTGAAGGGCGCCCGCTTCGGATGCGGCATGGGACAGTGCGGCGCGTGCACCGTGCTGGTGGACGGCAGGCCGGTCCAGTCCTGCGATTTCCCGCTGTCGGCCGCGGCGGGAACGCGCATCACCACCATCGAGGGCCTTGCGCGGAACGGGAAACCGCACCCGCTGCAGCAGGCATTCATCGAGGAGCAGGCCGCGCAGTGCGGCTACTGCGTGACCGGCATCATCATGGCGGCGAAGGCGCTGCTCGACGTCAACCCGCGCCCGAGCGAGGCGGACATCCGGTCCGCGCTCAAGGGCAATCTCTGCCGCTGCGGCACGCATCATCGCATCCTGCGCGCGATCCAGCGCGCTGCCACGGAGCTGAGAAAATAGACCATGACAAACGCTGGCACACCGCTCCGCAAGCTGCCCGGCAGCCTCAACGCCAACCGCCGGCTCGACCGCTGGCTGCGGGTGAACCGCGACGGGACGGTGACGGTATTCCCGGGCAAGGTCGAGATCGGCCAGGGCATCCTCACCGCGCTTGCGCAGATCGTTGCCGAGGAGCTTGACGTTTCGCTCGAGCGCATCCGGCTCGCGCCCACCGATACGAGATACAGTCCCGACGAGGGCATGACCTCGGGCAGCCAGTCGATCACCGACGGCGGCACCGCGCTGCGCTACGCCTCGGCGGAAGCGCGCGACCTGCTCCTGCAGCGCGCCGCCGCCCGGCTCGGCGTCTCGCTCGAGCAGCTCTCGGTGGCGGACGGCGTCATCACCGCGCGCTCGGGGGGCAGCGCTACCTATTGGGAACTCGCGAGCGATGACCTCCTCGCGCGCGAGGCAACCGCCGAGATCGCGCCCAAGCCGGCCCCGCAGCATACGATCATCGGCAGGCCCGCGCCGCGCCGCGACATTCCCGCCAAGGTCAGCGGCACGCCGATCTATGTGCACGATCTCGAGCTGCCGGGCATGCTGCACGGGCGCATCGCGCGCCCGCCGAGCTATGAAGCGCGGCTCGCCGGCCTCGACGAGGCCGAGGTGCGCGCGCTCCCGGGTGTCGTGAAGGTCGTGCGCGACGGCAGCTTCCTCGGCGTTATCGCCGAGCGCGAGGAGCAGGCGGTCCGCGCGCTCACCCGGCTGAAGCGCATCGCGCGCTGGGAGGAGGCGACGCAGCTTCCCGAAGCCGACCCGCGCTTTCTATACCGGGAGACGACCGAGGACACGGTCATCAGCGAGAAGCACGATGCCGCGGCCGCCGCGCGCAAGTCGAAAACGCTCGAGGCCGAATACACGCGGCCCTATACGGCGCACGCCGCGCTCGGCCCGTCCTGCGCCGTGGCCCGCTTCGAAGACGGCCGCTACACGGTGTGGACGCACAGCCAGGGCGTGTTTCCGCTGCGCCGCGATCTCGCGCCCGTGCTCGGGGTGGACGAGAAGCACGTCGCGGTGATTCACATGGACGGTGCGGGCTGCTACGGGCATAACGGCGCGGACGACGCCGCGCTCGATGCGGTGCTCCTCGCGCGCGCGGTGCCGGGCCGGCCGGTGCGGGTGCAGTGGATGCGCGATGACGAGTTTCACTGGGAGCCGTACGGCCCGACCATGGCGGTCAAGCTGAAGGGCGACCTCGACGCCCAGGGCAACATCGTCGGCTGGACCGAGGACATCTGGAGCAACTCGCACAGCACGCGCCCCAACGGACTCGGCGGCATCAACCTGCTCGCGGCGTGGCACCTCGCGCAGCCGTTCCAGCCCTCGCCCCCGCGCAACCCGCCGCTGCCGGGCGGCGGCAGCCACCGCAACGCGATCCCGATCTACGAATTTCCCAACGAGCGCGTGACCAACCGCTTGGTGAAGCGCATGCCGGTGCGAGTGTCCGCGCTGCGGGCGCTCGGCGCGACCGCCAACGTCTTCGCGATCGAGTCGTTCATGGACGAGCTCGCGGCGGCCGCCGGCGCCGACCCGGTCGAATTCCGCCTGCGCCATCTCAAGGACCCGCGCGCGCGCGCGGTGATCGAGACCGTCGCGGCCAAGGCGGGGTGGCGCAAGGACGAGAAGGGCGACGGCACGCGCGGGCGCGGCATCGGCTTCGCGCGCTACAAGAACGGCGCCTGCTACGTGGCGGAGATCGTGGAAGTGGAGGCGGCCAACGAGATCGCGATCAAGCGCGTCTGGGCGGCGATCGACGCCGGGCTCGTCATCAATCCCGACGGCCTCGTCAACCAGACCGAGGGCGGCATCATCCAGGCCGTGAGCTGGGCGTTGAAGGAGGCGGTGCAATACGACCGCAGCCGCATCCTCACCAGCACCTGGAACGACTACCCGATCCTCACCTTCGAGGAGTCGCCGCGGGTGGAGGTGACGATCGTGAACCGCCCCGGGGAGCCGCCGCTCGGCGCGGGCGAGGGCACCCAGGGCCCGACTGTCGCCGCGATCGCCAACGCCATCTTCAATGCGCTGGGCGCGCGGCTGCGCGACATGCCGTTCACGCGCGCGCGCGTGCTTGCCGCACTTGCTTGAATCGAGTCCACATTGTCAGTCCGTGTCCCTCGGCAAGAAAGGGGAGCAGAATAGCGCCTCACCCCGCTGACTTCGAAGGGCGGGTGATCACCGATTCAGGAGGGGACCATGATGACGATCATGAGGTTGAAACTGGGCCTGAAGGCGGCCGCCATAGCGGCAGTTCTGGCGGCGTGTGCTGCGCAGATGGGGCCTGAAGGTGGCGTCAGCGTCGGTGCGAACGAGCTGGGCGGGGTCGTCACCAGCGCCAAAGGGCCGGAAGCGGGCGTGTGGGTGATTGCCGAGACGACCGAGTTGCCGACCAAGTTCGCGAAGATCGTGGTGACCGACGATCGCGGGCGCTACCTCATGCCGGATCTGCCTAAGGCTACCTACAGCGTATGGGTGCGCGGCTACGGGCTCGTCGATTCGCCCAAGGTTCGAACCGCGCCCGGCGCGACGCTCAATCTGAAGGCGGTGGTGGCGCCGAGCCCGGCCGCAGCGGCGCAATACTACCCGGCGATCTACTGGTATTCGATGCTCAAGATCCCGGCCAAGAACGAGTTCCCCGTGGGGAAGGTGCCGCATCAGGGCGAGTGGCTTCACGTCTTGAAGACTGGCGGCTGCGTCGGATGCCACGCGATGGGTTCGCTCGGAACGCGCACGAT
>JBOIEM010000059.1:0-7937 GCA_050741115.1 Burkholderiales bacterium | reverse complement strand
GTTATGGGTGGTTCACGCAGCCGGGCGGAAGAAGGTCGAGAGCCAGTTGTAGAGCCACGCGAATAGGGCGCCGGCGATCGCGCCGTCCACCAGGCCGTAGAGCGTGCCGATGATGACCTGCCCGAACCCCGCGCCTGCCTTGTAGCCCGGGTAGATCGAAGCGGCGAGTTGAAGGAACGCGCTCCCGTAGCCGGACCAGATCAGGTTCGACACGCCCACGAGCAGAATCGACCCGCCCCAGAACAACCCCGCCGCCAGTGCCAATCCGCCGATGTTGAGTTTCATCGCTCCTCCTTTCAGAAATAAAGAAATAATGGGGACGGCTCCGTCCCCTACTTGATGTAGCCCCATGCCTTCAGCCGCGAGGCCGCATGCTGTGCCTGGTCCCCGCTCTGCACCGCGCTCAAGTAGCGTTTGTACTCCCGCGCCGCCGCCGGCCGATCCTGCATGGCCTCCAGCGCGGCTCCCTTGAAAAAGGCCGCATTGGGATTTCCCGGCAGAACACCGTCGTAGGCGTCGAATTCCTGGAATGCCCGGGGATATTCCTTCAGCGCGAGGTGGGTGATGCCCGACAACTGCATGGCCTGGGCCTCACGAGGATTGATCTGCCGGGCCTGCGCCGTGTATTCCTTCGCCCGGTCGTAGCGCCTCTGCGCGACCTGGCACTTCGCCATGAGGCACAACCCCGTGTAGTCGGTCGGCGCGGTCGTCAGCGCCGCCGAAAAGTGCCCCTCCGCCTCGCCGAAGCTCTTTTTCGACATGAGACGCTCGCCCTTCTGCTGCTCTTCGATGGCGGGCTTGAGCCGCCGCAGTCCCGCGGTGCCGTCCATATAGCGCTCGCGCTGCAGCGGCGCCGATTCGAATTTCGCATAGCGCCCCGCGGCATCGGCCTTCATGTCGGCGAGACGCTCGGTGGACACCGGGTGCGAGGCGAACATCGTGTCGAGCAACCCGGGCTTCTCCTTCGACTGGCGCACCAGCACGCCCATCAGGCCCACCATGCCGTTCGGGGAATAGCCGGCGCGGGCCATGTATTCCATGCCGAGACTGTCCGCTTCCCGCTCGTTTTCCCGGGAATAGGATGCGAGCAGCGCGCTGGCGCCTATGGTCCCGACGATGCCGATCAGGGGGGCGTAGCTTCCCACGCGGTCCGATGCTCCCGCGGCGAGGACGGCGCTGGTCACGGCAAGCTGCGCGAGCAGGCCCTGTCCCGCGCGCTGGGCGCTGTGACGCGCGTTCACATGCCCGATCTCGTGCCCCATCAGCGCGGCGAGCTCCGCTTCGTTCTCCATCTCGAGCAGGATGCCGCGCGTCGCCGCGATGCTGCCGCCGGGGAAGGCATAGGCATTGATGTAGTTCGCGTTGACGATGCGAAAGGAATAGGGCACCTGCGTGCGGTGCGAGCGCGCGGACAGGGACGACCCGATGTCGGACGCGTAGCGGTTGAGCGCGGCATCCTGCGCCGCCCCATAGTCGCGTGAGAACTGGTGCGGAGACTGGCGGCGGTCGATCGCGACTTCGTCCGCCTCGGACAGTCCCACCAGCACCCGCTCCCCGGTTACCGGGTGCGTTGCGCAGCCCGATACGACCGGTATGGCGGCGGTCGCGGACGTTGCCGAGATCAGCCACAGGAAATCGCGGCGCGTCATTTGGCCGCGGTAGACGCGGTCACCGAGATAGCGGCTCATGACGCCCCTCCTGAGTGAAAGCGCGGCCCCGCGAAGCACTGTCCCCGGCTCAATGGACCGGGAGACGGGGGGCTTTGTTTCTCCTGAAGTATCGCGCCAAACCAACCGGGGAGCCAGTCCCCGGGATAACTGACTGATTGGCAGCCCGCCGCGGACTCGAACCGCGAACCTTCCGCTTCAGAGGCGGACGCTCTACCCATTGCGCTAGCGGGCAGCAGGGCTGCTCATTCGACCGTGAGGCGACCGGCGAAGTTCGCAACGCGGCCGTGAATCGTGCCTACTCGACTTTCACGCCGGCGGCCTTCCAGACCTTGGTCCGCGTCGCGATCTCGTCGTGGACGAGCTTATCGAACGCGTTCGGGGAGCTGCGCTTCACCGCCGCGCCCTGGTTCGCGATGCGTTCGCGGGTTTCCGGCAGATCGAGGATGCGGCCGGCTTCCGCGTTGAGGAGGTTGACGATCGGGCGCGGCGTCCGGCCCGGCGCGAGCATCCCGTACCAGCCCTGATACTCGAAGCCGGCGAGCCCGGCTTCCGCGATGGTCGGCACGTCCGGCAGCGCCGGCGCGCGCTCGACGGTGGTCACGCCGAGCGCGAGCACCCGCCCACCCCGGATGAGCGGCGCGGCCGCCAGGACGGGCGAGAGGACGAACTGCACGCGGCCCGACATGACCTCGGTGAGCGTTTCCGGCGAGCCCCGGTAGGGCACGTGCACCGCGCCGATGCCGGCGGCGAGCTTGAAGAGCTCCGCGCCGTAGTGCGGCCCGCTGCCGAGCCCGGTGGAGGCGAAGTTGAGCTGCCCCTTTTTCTCGCGCGCGAGCGCGATGAGCTCCCTGACTGACTTCACCCCGAGGGAAGGCCCGACCACCAGGACCAGCGGCGTGGTCGCGAACTGCGTGACGCCGGAGAAGTCCGTGACGGGGTCGAAGGGGAGCTTCCCGGCATAGAGCGCCGCGCTGCCGGCGAAGTTGGAGCCGGTCACGAGGAGCGTGTGGCCGTCGGGGGCCGCTTCGGCGACGATGCTGAATGCGATGATGCCACCCGCGCTCGGGCGATTGTCGATCACGACCGGCCGGCCCCAGCGTTCGGCGAGCTTCGGCCCGAGGACGCGTGCGATGATGTCGGTCGCGCTGCCCGCCGTGAACGGCACGACGACCCGTACCGGCCGGGTGGGGTAGACGGGTTCCGTGGAAGCCGTCTGCGCGCCCGCTGCGGCGGCAGCGGCCACGGCGGTGATCGCCAGCAACGTTTGCAGCAGGGCATGCTTCATGGGCTCCTCCTGTTCAGATGTCACCCCAGGGATAGCCGATCTTCGTCGCGTAGCGGGCGCGGCTGAGGTTGCTCGGCTGGACCTTCGCCTCGGCGCACCAGGCGAGAAACCTCTCGACGCTCACGTACACCTTCTCGACCACGACGTTCTCGGCGGCGGCCTCCTGGATGTTCCGGTCCATGGCGGCGCAGAAATCCTGGTAGCTAAGGGGAAAATCCTCGGGGCACGCCGCTTGCAGCTTCGGGTACTCGGTCTCGGACACGAAGAAGGCGTAGGAGATCGCTTTCATCGGAAAGCGGCACGGCCGTGCCGTGATGCAGGATCGCGCTCCTCGAGCCTAGAGCCCTTCCACGATCCGCAAGTCTCTCACCGCTCCGTCGCCGAGCGCCTTCAGCGCGGCCTGGTAGCCGGGGCTGTCGTGCACGGCGATCGCCTTCTCGACGCTCTCGAACTCGATCACGACGACGCGCTCCATGGCGCCGTGCTCGTACACCTTCGTCGGGTCGCCTCGCACCAGGAATTTCGCGCCCGATGCCTGCATGACCGGCGCGGCGAGCTTGCGATATGCGTCGACCTTCGATGGGTCCTTGATGGAGCGGAACATGTTGATCCAGTAGCCTTTGGCCATTGCGCCTCCCTAGAGAGTGATGAGTGATGGGTGGCGGGTGACGAATGATGGCGGAAATTTCCTCATCCCTCCGCCCTCATCCCTTGTTCCTAAGGTCCGCGGCGGTCACGTCGCCGGTGTAGACGTAGCCCGTCTCCTCGACGCTGCCCGCGCCGACGTAGATGCCGATCACCTCGAGCAGCTCGGTCTTGCTCTGGTTGTGCATGAAGTGCTCGACGCCCCTTGGGATATAGTGGACGTGGCCGCCGCGCACCTCGGCGCGGTCCGGGCCCGCGCCCGCGAGGCCGTGGCCGCGCACGACGTAATAGAGCTCCTCGCAGTTCTCGTGGCGGTGCTTCCTGTGGACCGCGCCGGGCAGGAACTTGGCCCAGAAGAGCGTGGTCGGGCTCCCGTTGTGGCGGCCGATCGGCATGCGGAAGTCGGTGATGCTCCAGCCGTCCTTCGCGTTCATGCGCGCGGGCTTCACGTCCTCGATGTGGACGAGGATGCCGGCGCTGAATTGTTCGCGGCGGGGCATCCCGAGGTCCGCTGCGCTCACGTGGCCGCGGAACTCGTAGCCGGTATCCTCGACACTCGACGCGCCGTCGTAGAAGCCGACGACGAGCGCTTCCTCGTCCTTGGTCTCGTTGTAGAAGAAGTGCTCCATCCCCTTCGGCATCAGGCGGCAGTGGCCCGCGCGGACCACGCTGCGCTCGTTACCGAGCCCGACGACGCCGTGGCCCTTCAGATAGACCGCGATCTCGTTGCAGTTGCGGTGCAGGTGCTTCGCGTGCGTGGAGCCGGGCCGGAAGATGGAGTGAAAGAGCGTGGTGGAGCTTCCGTTGCGGCCCGAAATCGGCAGCCGGAACTCGGAGATCGCCCAGCCCTCGCCCTCCTTCATGTTCTCGGGACGGATGTCATCGACGTGGACGAGGGGGTAGCGGAGCGACATGGTGGCGGCCGACGGCTCACTGGGGAGTAATGCCCGCGGCCTTGATCACCCTGGCCCACTGCGCGATCTCGGTCCGGATGAGCTTCGCGAATTCCTCCGGCCTGCGGTTGACCACCTCCACGCCCTGGGCCGTCATGCGCTCCAAGAAGTCCGGGCTGCTGGCGCCGCGCGTCAACGCCTGGTAGAGGCGGTCGACGACGGGACGCGGGGTGCCCGCCGGCGCGAGGATGCCGAACCACTGGGTCACGACGAAGGTCGGCAGGCCCGATTCCACGAACGTCGGGACCTCGGGCAGGATCGGGATGCGCTTCGAGGCCGTGACGGCCAGCGGACGGAGGCGGCCCGACTTCACGTGCGGCATCGCGGACAGCGCGGTGGACACCGCGGCCGTGATCTCGCCGGAGATGAGGCTGATGAAGGCCATGCCGGAGCCCTTGAACACCACCTGCGGCATGTCCACGCCGGTCGTCTGCTTGAACAGCTCCGCCGTCATGTGCGGGCTGCTGCCGATGCCCGGCGAGCCGAACGTGAGCTGGCCCGGCTTCGATTTGGCGAGCGCGATCAGGTCCTTCACGCTGCCCGCCGCCACCCCGGGGTTCACGGTCATGACCTGGACCGCATCCACGACGCACGACACCGGCGCGAAATCGCGCACCGCGTCGTAGGGCAGCTTCCTGACCATGCTCGGGTTGATGGTGAGCGAGGGCTGGATGATCAGCAGCGTGTAGCCGTCGGGCGCGGCTTTCGCGACGATATCGGTGCCGATGAGGCCGCTTGCGCCGCCCCGGTTGTCCACCACCACCTGCTGGCCCAGCTCCTCGCCGAGCTTCTGCGCGAGCATCCGCGCGAGGATGTCGCTCGCTCCGCCGGGAGACGAGGCAACCACCAGGCGGATGGGCCGGACGGGGTATTTCTGCGCCAGCGCGCACTCCACGCCGGCTCCGAACAACGCCAGCGACAGCACGATCAGGCACTTGTTCATGGCGATCCTCCTCCGGAAAGGAGCCGCGCCGGCCGGGCTTGGGCCCGGTCTTATCTCAGCGGTCTCCCGCTTTCCCGAGCCCGTCGAGCGACACGTCGGAGGGGAGCTCTTCCCGGAAGCCGGGCTGGTTCCGGTCCAGCACCACGGGGGGCTTGGAGTTCTTCTTCGGGCGCCCGGGCTTGCTCGTGACGTAGAAAATCTTGAGCGGTGGCACGACCGGCGGGTTTTCCATGAACCGGCAGTCGGACTCCGAGGGCACGCTGACCGAGGCGCCGATGCGCGTCTTGCCGACGTGCACGGTGTAGCGGAGCATCTGCCGCGAATACGGGATCGGCTCCGCGATCACGTCGTACTTGCCGACGCGGAACCGCAGGCGCCCGGCGACCGGGGCCGTCATACCGCCCCGCCCGTTTCCAGGGACTTCTTCTGGTCCGCCCGCAACGCCCTCGCCTTCGCGCCGGCGGCCTTTCGCCGCTCGCTGAGCACGGCGGCGCACCGCTGCGCGATCTCGGGGTGGTTGAGCCGTTCCGCGTTCGCGCGCAACTGCTGCACCTCGCGCGTCGTCAGTGCGGCGATCCTGTCGTTGGTCCACTCCACCGTCCGTGTCGGCTTCGCGATTGCCATGGCGGGTATCCATTTGCGTTTCCGGATTGAATCCGGCGAGCTGCTGCGGGAAAAAAAAGCCCGGCGGTCCCGGGCGATCTGATTGTGTATTGTAGCGCAGGAACCCCCTTAATTCCAGACTTTTCTCTAAACCGCCCCGGGGCGTCTCAGGTATTGCCCCATGGAAAGCCGATCAGCGCGGCATAGCGGGCGCGGCTGAGGTTGCCGGGGGAGACGTCGGCCTCGGCGCACCAGGCGACAAACTTCTCGACGCTGACGTACACCTTCTCGACCACGACATTGTCGGCGGCGGCCTCCTTGATGTTGCGGTCCACGCGGGCGCAGAAGTCCGCATAGCTGAACGGGAAATCTCCGGGGCACGCCGCTTGCAGCTTGGGGTATTCGGTCTCGGACACGAAGAAAGCGTAGGAGATCGCTTTCATCGGAGCCGAATACGAGCGTGCAGCAACGCGATGACCTCACGCCCTTCGGGCTCAAATTCCCTCGACGATCCGCAGGTCTCGCACCGCTCCGTCGCCGAGCGCCTTGAGCGCGGCCTGGTAGCCGGGACTGTCATGAACGGCGATTGCCTGCTCGACGCTATCGAACTCGATCACCACCACGCGCTGCATCGCGCCCGCCTCGTAGACTTTCGCCGGATCCCCGCGCACCAGGAACTTTCCGCCCGATGCCTGCATCACCGGCCCGGCGAGCTTGCGGTACGCCTCCACTTTCGCCGGGTCCTTGATGGAGCGAAACATGTTGATCCAGTAGCCCTTTGCCATTGTGGCCTCCCTAGGTAGTGACGACTGAACTGAGGTCCGCCGGGGTCACGTCGCCCGTGTAGGCATAGCCGGTTTCCGCGACACTGCCCGCGCCGACGTAGATGCCGATCACTTCGAGCGGTTCGGTCCGGCTCAGGTTGTACATGAAGTGCTCGACGCCCTTCGGGATATAGTGTACGTGGCCGCCCCGCACTTCGGCGCGGTCCGGACCGGCGCCCGCGAGGCCATGGCCGCGGATGACGTAGTAGAGCTCCTCGCAGTTCTCGTGCCGGTGCTTCTTGTGCACGGCGCCGGGCATGAACTTCGCCCAGAACAAGGCAGTCGGGCTGCCATTGTGGCGCCCGATCGGCATGCGGAAGTCGGTGATGCTCCAGCCGTCCTTCTCGTCCATGGGCGCGGGCTTTACCTCGTCGAGGTGGACGAGAATGCCCTTGCTGAACTTCTCGCGGCGGGGCGACTTCAGGTCCGCCTCGGTCACCGGGCCGCGGAATTCGTAGCCGGTGTCCTCGACGCTCTTCGCGCCGACGTAGAAGCCGACGACGAGAGCTTCCTCGTCTTTGGTCTCGTTGTAGAAGAAGTGCTCCATCCCCTTCGGCATCACGCGGCAGTGGCCGGCGCGGACCACGCCGCGCTCGTCGCCCAGCCCGACGGTGCCGTGGCCCTTCAGGTAGACGGCGAGCTCGTCGCAGTTGCGGTGAAGGTGTTTCGCATGGGTGGAGCCGGGCCGGAAGTTGGAGTGGAAGAGGGTGGTCGAGCTCCCGTTCCGGCCCGAGATCGGCAGCCGGAACTCGGAGATCGCCCAGCCCTCGCCCTGCTTCATGTTCTCGGGACGGACATCGTCAACGTGCACCAGGGGGTACTTGAGGGGCATGGCGCTCATTCTAAGGGATGGGGGCGGAAAAAAAGGGCGCATCGCTGCGCCCTCTTTCCCGATTGCGGCCGCCCGACTATTTCGGCTGCGCCACGGTCCGCAGGTAGGGCTTCAGCGTCTTGAAGCCCTGGGGGTACTTCTTCTTCGCGTCCTCGTCCGAGACCGAGGTCGGGATGATGACG
>JBOIEM010000058.1:0-15799 GCA_050741115.1 Burkholderiales bacterium | reverse complement strand
GGTCTCGAAGGTGATGACGTCCGCGTCCACCCGGCTCATCGCCTCGAGGGCCGGCGCATAGCTCTGTGCCTTGGGAAACATCTTCTGCTGCGACGGGTTGCCCCAGCACGAATGGCACCAGACTTCGGTTTTCGCGCGCAGGCCCTTCACGGTGTTGTTGAATACTTTCAGCATGAACTCGGGGTTGATCACGTCGTCCACCAGGCCGCGCGCGGCCACCAGGTGGATCTGCGGCTCCTCCATCTGGATCACCGGGCAGCCCGCGTCGGCGAGCGCGTGCAGCTCCGCGTTGAAGGCGTCGGACAGCGCCATGATGCGCTCGCGCACGTTCTTATAGTGCTTGTCACCGACCGCGAACGCGAGCAGCTCGGGCGTGATGGTGCCGAACTTGACCGGCTTCCTCGTGAGCCGCTGCGCCGCCTTCCACAGTTCCACATATTGCAGCTTGCCGCGCCCCACCGGCCCGACGATGCTGGGAAAGATCTTCGCCTCCACGTAGTCGTGCAGAATGTGACCGCGCGGGAACGCGCTGCCGCCGCCGCTGCCCGGCAGCGCCACGGAATCGTGGTCGAATCCGGACATGTGCTTCGGGGGGTAGGAGGTCCAGCTCTGGCCGCCGACCTCCTCGTCGAAGCGGCAGTCGCCGTCGGTGAGAAGGTCGAGGCCGGCGAGCTCCTGGTCGCGCAGGAAGCAGGAGAGCGCGTCGGTGTACTGCTCGCGGAAGCGCGAGTTGACCATCGCCTCCAGGAACGATTTGTTCCCGAGGTTCACGGTGTACCACGACGGGCGCGGCAGCGAGCCGATGATCGTGGTCGGCAGGACGATGCTGGCGGTCGCCTTGTACATGAGAACCCCGTTCAGCGCTCCCTAGCGCGGCACGGCGATCTGCCGGATTCTCTGCACCTCGTCGGTCGCCTGCTTGAGCGCCGCATTCGAACGCTTGCGGGCCTCCGCGAACAGCTTGTCGTCAAGGAGCGGCGCCGATCCTGAGCGAGACGCGAGCTTGGCCTGCGCGCCCGGGAACGATTCCAGCAGCTTGTCGAGCGCCTCCGCAGCGGCCTGGTAGTCGCGGTAGTCCTTCTCGACGCGATCCTTGCGCCGCACCGCCTCCCGGACCCACGCGCCGGTGCGGTTGTCCGCGCGCATGTGATCGCGCAGCGCCTGCGAGCTTGCGAAAAACTGCTGCCGGAACCGGTGGATTGCGGCCTGCCTGACCAGGACCTCCCGGCCGGTGAGGATGAAATCGTCCAGGGCGTCCATCAGCTCCGGCTTGCCGGTGGCGTTGTGGCGCCTCAGGGCCTCGAGGTTGCGGCTTGCCGCATCCGCGTGTTCGCCGATCGCCTGCACGGTTTCGGCCGAGGGCCGGCCCGGTTCAACGTTCAGCGCCTCTTGCAGGCGGCGGGCCGTATCCTGCGCGAGCGCGAGGCCCTCTTTGCCCGTCTCGATTTTCCGGTAGGTGCCGTAGGAAAAGTAGACGACCGCCGCCACGACGAGCGCGATCGCGGCGATCACGAGGGTTCTGAATACTGACGTCATGTCGAGTTGCCCCGGTAACGTGGTTGCTTATGGTATGACCATCACCCGCTTTCGGGGAAGGACGCCGCTACTTGGCGTCCTTCGCCCACGAGTCCCTCAGCGTCACCGCCCGGTTGAACACCGGCGCGCCGGGCTTCGAATCCCTCAAGTCGGCGACGAAATAGCCATGCCGTTCGAACTGGAAGCGATCCTCGGGCCTTGCATCCCGCAACGCCGGCTCGAGCTGGGCGGCGACGATCCGCACCGAGCCGGGGTTGAGGTCCTCGAGGAAATCGCGATCCGTGCCGGGCTGCGGCGCCCGGAACAGGCGGTCGTAGAGCCGCACCTCGCCGCGGCAGGCGTCCCGCGCCGAGACCCAGTGGATGTTGCCCTTCACCTTGCGGCTCTGCGCGCCGGGCGTGCCCGATTTGGTCGCGGAATCGTAGGTGCAGCGCACGGCCGTGATGTTTCCCGCCGCGTCTTTCTCCACGCTCACGCACCGGACCCCGTACGCGTAGCGCAACCGCACCTCGTTGCCGGGAAAGAGCCGGAAGAAGCCCTTGGGCGGCGCGTCCGTGACGTCCTCGCGCTCGATCCACAGCTCCCGCGAAAACGGGACGGCGCGGGTGCCGAGCTCGGGCTTCTGCGGATGGTTGGGCGGATGGCAATCCTCGCGGCGCCCCTCGGGGTAGTTGTCGATGACGAGCCTGACCGGATCGAGCACGGCGACGCGGCGCGGCGCGACCTCGTTCAGGTGCTCGCGCATGCAGTCCTCGAGGACGGAATAATCGATCCACGAGTCGGCCTTGGCGACGCCGATGCGCTCGGCGAAGCGGCGGAAGCCCTCCGGCGTGTAACCGCGCCGCCGCGCGCCGGCAAGCGTGGGCAGGCGCGGGTCGTCCCAGCCCGAGACGTGCCTGCCTTCGACCAACTGGATCAGCCTGCGCTTGGAGAGCACGGCGGTGGTGAGGTTCAGCCGCGCGAACTCGATCTGCTGCGGCAGCGGCCGCTGGAGCAGCCCGCCCGCGGCGAGGCGCTCGAGCAGCCAGTCGTAGAACGGGCGCTGGTCCTCGAATTCCAGCGTGCACAGCGAGTGCGTGATGTTCTCCAGCGCGTCCTCGATCGGGTGCGCGTAGGTGTACATGGGATAGACGCACCACTTGCCGCCGGTGCGGTGGTGCGCCGCGTGCCGGATGCGGTAGATCGCGGGATCCCGCAGGTTGATGTTGGGCGAGGCCATGTCGATCTTCGCGCGCAGCACGTGTTCGCCTTCCGTGAATCTTCCGTCGCGCATCTGGCGGAAGAGCCCCAGATTCTCGGCGGCGCTGCGGTCGCGGTACGGGCTGTTCTTGCCGGGCTCCGTCAACGTCCCGCGGAGCGCCCGCATCTGCTCCGCCGACAGGCTGTCGACGTAGGCGTGGCCGGTCTCGATGAGATGCTCGGCCGCGCGGTACATGAAGTCGAAATAATCCGATGCGTAGTAGAGGTGCGGCCCCCACTCGAAGCCCAGCCACTTGACCGCGTCGATGATCGAATCCACGTACTCCTGCTCCTCGGCTTCGGGATTGGTGTCGTCGAAGCGCAGGTGGCAGGCGCCGCCGTACTCGAGCGCGAGCCCGAAGTTCAAGCAGATGGATTTCGCGTGGCCGATGTGGAGATAGCCGTTCGGCTCCGGCGGAAAGCGCGTGCGGATCCGCGCCGGATCGGGCGGGCCGCCGGCATGCACCTGCGCGGGGCCGGGCCGTCCGCCCCACTTGCGCGCCGCGTATTTTCCGCTCGCGAGGTCGGCCTCGATCGCGGCGCGGATGAAATTCGACGCCGCAGCCCGCCGCGGGGCCACACCAGTCACTTGCGTCGTCAGGGAATCGGCCATGAAATCGCTCGCAGGCCGTATTCTAGCCGAGCACACGGCCGCCCCCTGGGCTGGGTAACCTGCGGCGAGCCTCGGTCAGCCCGACATCGTGGACAATCGGCCGGGCGCCGGCGGCATCATCGGCGCCGATATCGCGGCCACAGCCGAGCCCGACGGCTACACGCTCCTCATGTCCTCAGCGGGTGCTCCGCGAGCACCGCGTCAGGATCCGCAGTGAAGCGCTTGCGCGCAGCCGGATCGTTGTTGAGCTGGAACGGCACCTTCCGCACGCCCTACAGGCTCATTGCGGCTTGTACCCGGTTTCCTTCACCAGCTTCGTGAAGCGGTCCAGCTCCTCGCGCAGGAATTTCGTGGATTCGGCGGACGACGTGCCGATCGGATCGGCGCCCTGCGCCTGCAGGCGCACCTTCATGTCCGGAGAGGACAGGACGCGCGCCACCTCGGCATTCAGCGTGGCGACGATTTCCGGCGGCGTGCGGGCGGGGGCGAGTATGGCTTGCCAGGAGCCGGTGAGGAAGCCCGGCAGGAATTCGGCGACGGCCGGCGTGTCGGGCAGGGTGGGGTGGCGCTTGTCGCTGGAAACCGCGATCAGCCGCAGCTTGCCGGACTTGACCGGCGGCAGCGTGGCGAGCATGCCGTTGAACAGCACGTCGGCCTGCCCGGTCATGACGTCCATGATCGACTGCGCGCCGCCGCGCCCGGTGATGTATTCCCAATTGATGCCCGTGCGGTGGGCGAACTGGAGTCCCGCGAGGTACGGCGCGCCCGCCGGGCTCGAGGCGTAATTGAGCTGACCGGCGCGCTTCTTCGCGAGCGCGATCAGCTGCGGCACCGTGGTGACCGGCACGTTCGGGTGCACGCACAGCAGGTGCGGCGAGTAGGAAATCGTGGTGATCGGGGCGAAATCCTGGAGGCCGTAGGGCGTCTTGGGGTAGAGGACGGGAAGGATCACCCACACGCCGACATCGCTGAGAACCAGGGTGTAACCGTCGGGCGCGGACTTCGCGACGACCTCGACGCCGATCGCGCCGGCTGCGCCGGGACGGCTTTCCACCACGACCGGCTGTCCCCACCGCTCCGTGAGCTTGGGCCCGATCAACCGCGACAGGATGTCGGAGGTGCCGCCCGGCGGGAACGGCACGACGATGCGAATGGGGCGGGACGGATAGGTTTGCTGCGCCTGCGCCGCGCAGCAGCCGATTGCGAGCCACGCGCAGAAAAGGACGCGGGTCATCCACATGGCCTGTCTCCGGAGAAATTCGCCGGTCACGCGCGTTGCGTTTCCGCCAACGTGCCGCCTCGGCTATTCTATACCGGTCCCATGAAACCCCTGGCAGCAGGCGTGCTCGCGCGGCTCGCCGACGGCGGCTTCCACTCCGGCGAGGCGCTGGCGCGCAGCCTCGCGGTGTCGCGCGCGAGCGTCTGGAACGCCGTCCGCGACCTGGAAGCGACCGGCCTCGAGGTCTACAAGGTGCACGGCCGCGGCTACCGCCTGGCCCATCCGGTCACGCTGCTCGATCGCGCCGCCATCGAGCGCCACCTCGGCGCGGACGCCGCACGCTTCGCGCTCGACATTCGCGCAACGGTCGGCTCCACGAATGCCGTGCTCCTCGAACGAGCGGCGAACGGGGCGGCGAGCGGCACCGTGGTCGCCGCCGAATGGCAGACCGAAGGCCGCGGCCGGCTGGGCCGCGCCTGGCACGCGGGCGTGGGCGAGGCGCTCACCTTATCCCTGCTGTGGCGCTCCGCCCGCGGCGCGGGCGAGCTTCCGGGGCTCACGCTCGCGGTCGGCGTGGCACTGGTCCGCGCGCTCGGATCGGCCGGAGCGGCCGGCGTTGCCCTCAAGTGGCCGAACGACGTCCTCTGGCGCGGGGGAAAGCTCGCGGGGATTCTCACCGAGCTGCAGGGCGACGCCCTGGGGCCGACCGCGGTGGTGATCGGCATCGGCATCAACGTCCGCCTGTCCGAGGCGACGCGCGCCCGGATCGGGCAGGCGGCGGCCGACCTCGAGTCCGCGTCGGGGACGGCGCCCGACCGCAACCGCCTGCTCGCCGGCGTGCTGGTCGAGCTCGACCGCATGCTGGCGGCGTTCGGCCGGGACGGGTTCGCGCCGCTGCGCGACGAATGGCAGCGCCTGCATGCCCAGCAGGGCAAGCGCGTGACGCTCACGCTGCCCGGCGGCCTGCGCCGCAGCGGGCGTGCCCGCGGCATTGCCGGGGACGGCGCGTTCCTGCTCGAGACGGCCTCGGGCACGCAGCGCTTTCACAGCGGCGAGATCACGCTGCGCCCCCAGGGAAAGTGACGAGCGACGAGCACCGGGTCATGCGTATCCTCGCAATCGACGCCGGGAATTCCCGCATCAAGTGGGGCATGCACGAGGACGGCTCCTGGCTCGCGCAGGGCTGGGTGGCGACCGGCCGCGCGAGCGGGCTCGCCCGCGCGTGGGCGAGGCTCGAGCCGCCGGACGCCATCATCGCCGCCAATGTGGCCGGGGAACGTATCGCGCGCGCCCTCACGGCGGCGACGCGCCGCTTCCGGCGGCCCCTGCGCTTCGTCCGGAGCGCGGCCGCGCAATGCGGCGTGATCAACAGCTACGCCAACCCGCGCCAGCTCGGGCCGGACCGCTGGGCGGCGCTGATCGGCGCGTGGAATCTCCATCACGGCCCGTGCGTGGTGGTGAGTGCCGGCACCACGGTCACGGTGGACGCGCTCGACCGGGGGGGCGTATTTCTCGGCGGCATGATCGTCGCGGGCGCGGACCTGATGCGCGCGGCGCTCGGGCGAAATACGGCGCGCCTGCGGCCGCGGCGCGGGCGCTTCGCGTACTTTCCGTCGCGCACGGCCGACGCGATCGAGAGCGGAACGATCAACGCGCTTGCCGGGGCGGTCGAGCGCATGGTGCGCTTCATGCGTCAGGCGGGCGAGGCGGCGCCGCTGACGGTGCTCGCGGGCGGGGCGGCGCAGGTCATCGCGCCGCAGCTTAACGGAGCGGTCGAGGTAATGGATAATCTTGTCCTCGAAGGGCTCGTCCGCATCGCCCTCGACTCATTCATCACTCGTCCCTCGACCCGCGGTATCGGGAAATGAGAGCTTTTTTCCTCCTGCTGGTGCTGGCCAATCTCGCATTCTTCGCCTACGGGCACGTCGCGCTCGAGGGTGGCGGGCCCGAAAGCCGGATCCTGCAGCTGCAGGTGGCGGCGGAGAAGATCAAGCTCATCCGGGTGGCGGAGCGGGCGCCAGCCGATAAGCCGAAAGCGCCGCGCAAGGTGATCCCGCCCGCGCCGCCGAAGACCGCGACCTCCGTGCCGGCGGCGTGCCTGGAATGGGGCAATTTCGCCGGCCCCGCCGTGGCCCGGGCGGAGATTGCGCTCGCCGAGCTGCAGCTGGCGCCCGGGCAGATCGAGCGGGCGGTGATCGATGCCGGGGGCTACTGGGTGCACATACCGCCGCTCAGGACCAAATCGGAAGCGGACCGCAAGGTCCGGGAACTGAGGGATCTCGGCGTCACCGAGTTCTTCGTCGTGCAGGACGCGGGCCAGTGGCGCAACGCGATTTCGCTCGGCATCTTCCGCACCGACGAGGCGGCGCAGACGTTCCTGGCCGGACTCAGGCAACGCGGGGTGCGCTCCGCGATCGCGGCACGGCGGGAGAATTTCCTCAAGCAGGTCGCGTTCCACGTGCGCGAGCCGAGCGAGGCGGCAATCGCCCGGCTCACGCTGATTCAGCAGGATTTTCCGGGGAGCGAGATCAGGGCGGGCCCGTGCCCGCCTGGCGCCAGCGCGCCGGGCTAAAGCGTCGCGGTCAGCGTTCGCGGCGGATGCGCTCGATCAACGATGTGGTCGAGCGCTCGTGCGCGAACGGTAGGGTATGCACGGCGCCGCCCCAGCTCCTCACCTCATTCGCGCCGACGATCGCCTCGGGCTTCCAGTCGCCGCCCTTCACCAGCACGTCGGGCGTCACCGCGAGGATCAGCTCGAGCGGCGTTTCCTGATCGAACCAGGTGACGAGCGTCACCGCTTCGAGCGCCGCCACCACCGCTGCGCGATCCGCGAGCGCGTTGACCGGCCGTCCGTCCCCCTTACCCAGCTTTCTCGCGGAGGCGTCGGAATTGACGGCGACCAGCAGGCTCGCGCCCAGCGCGCGCGCCTGCGCGAGATAGGTGACGTGCCCGCGGTGCAGGAGGTCGAATACGCCGTTGGTGAACACCAGCGGACGTTTCAGTGACTTCAACCGCGACGCCAGTTCATGCGGCGCGCAAATCTTCGATTCGAATGCGGGCGCCGTCACCGCTCACCGGTCACGGATTCAGTCGAGGAACTCGAGGACCCTGACCACCTTCTGTACCCCGCTCGTCGTGCGCGCGATCTCGGTGGCGTCGTTTGCCTCCTGCTTCGTCACCAGTCCCATGAGATACACGATGCTGTTCTCGGTGACCACCTTCACGTGCAGGGGATTGAACTTCTGGCCGTCGAGGAAACGCCCCTTGACCTTGGAGGTGACGAGGGAGTCGCTGCTGCGCACGGTGTAGGAGCTCACCCCGGCGACGGCGATCTCGTTGTGGACGCCGCGCACGTTCTGGACTCCCCACGCGATGCGCTCCACCTCGGTCCGGGCCGCGGCGTCCGGCACCTCCCCGGTCAGCAGCACCATGCGGTTGAAGCTGGTCACATTGACGTGGGCGCCGTCCTTGAAGCGCTCGCCGATGCGGCTGGCCGCTTTCAGCTCGATGCCCTCGTCCTCGGTGAGCGTGCCCACGGTGCGGCGGTCCTGCGAGATCACGACCCCGGTGGCGGCCGCGCCACCCGCGAGAAGCGCGCCGCAGCCCTGGGCGAGCGGCAGCGTCAGGAGCAGTGCAACGATCGCGGTACGCATCATTCGACTCCCAGTAGCAGACAATCGATCGCGTCGCACAGGCAGTGCAGCGTCAGCAGGTGGACCTCCTGGATGCGCGCGGTGCTCTGCGCGGGGACGCATATGTGGACGTCGGTCGGCCGCAGCACCTCGGCCAGCTTGCCGCCGTTGCGGCCCGTCAGCGCGACCACTCCCATCTGGCATTCGTGGGCGGTCTGCACGGCTTCCACCACGTTGCGCGAGTTGCCGCTGGTCGAGATGGCGAGGAGCAGGTCGCCGGCGTGACCCAGCGCGCGCACCTGCTTGGAGAACACCTGGTCGTAGTGGTAATCGTTGGCGATCGCGGTGAGCGTCGAGGTGTCGGTGGTGAGCGCGATCGCGGCCAGCGCCGGCCGCTCCCGCTCGAAGCGGTTGACGAGCTCCGCCGCGAAGTGCTGCGAATCGGCGGCCGAGCCGCCGTTGCCGCAGCTCATGATCTTCCTGTCGTTCTTCAGGCATTGCACCATGCGCTCGGCGGCCGCCGCGATCGGGCGCGCGAGCGCGTCCATGGACTGCAGTTTGAGGTGCGCGGACTCGGAGAAGTTCTCGCTGATGCGGGTGATGAGGTCCACTGAGCGCCGCCGTTGCGTGTCTGCCGCTATTCTACCGACCGCCCGGGTTATTCACCAAACGCATCGGCCAGCCACTCCACACGCTGTTCGGTGCCGCGCACCAGCACCACGTCGAAACGGCAGGCGCGGTCAGCCCGGCGCGCGGCGAGGTAGTGTCGGGCGGCGGCGACAAGGCGCCGGCGCTTGGCGGGGGTGATGCTGCCGGCGGCGCCGCCGAATGCCTCCGAGCTGCGGGCGCGCACTTCGACGAACACCAGCAGCGCGCCGCTGCGGGCGACGATGTCGATCTCGCCGAACCGGCAGCGGTAGTTGCGCTCGAGGATCGTCAACCCGCGGCGCTCGAGGAAGTCGGCAGCCAGGTTCTCGGCGGGCTCGCCGCGGCGGTTCATCGGCGCTCGCGCACGGTCAGCCTGCCGTCGCTGAACTGGGCCGCGGTGAGCGCCCGGACGAACTGCGAGTCCGGGCCCAGCATGAGCCGGCCGGTGACGCCGTCGAACACGGCCCCGGGCTTGCCGGTGAGCAGCACCATCGCGATGCGGAAAGCGTCGATGCCCAGGGCGTAGAAGCGGCTCAGCTCGACCGACTCGTCGTACGCCGGCCGCGGGTAGACCATGACCACCGGATGCTCGGGCTGCAGAATCCACGGCATATCGAGAAACCGCACGCCGGCGAGGTCGAACGCGACCAGCGGGCCGGCGATCCCGGGGTGCACCTGCGAGGTGGCGTAGATCGGCAGCGTGCTGAGATAGGGACGGACGAGCCGGGCGCGCACGAGATCGAGCGCCATGAACGCCATGTCGGCGGTCTCGGTATCGATCGCCGCGTCGGCGGCCTTCTTGATGCGCACGAGCGCTTCGGGATCGGTGGTAAACGGGAGCGGCGCCGAAACCGTGCCGCCGAGGCGCGTGAACTCCTCGACGAACGCGAGGTGAATGCGCCTGAGGAGCGGGGTCTCGCCCATGACGGTCAGCGTGGTGCGGCGTCCTTCCCGCCAGGCGAGCTGCGCCACCTGCCGCGCCTCGGATTCGGCGTGCAGGCTCAGCATGTAGAAATCGGGAACCGCGGGAACCTGGCCTTCCGGCACGTTGAGGGCGAGCGTGGGCACCATCACCGTCGCGCTCTCCGCGAGCGCGGTGACACCGTTGCGGGTGAGCGGGCCGACGACGATCCGCGCCCCCGCGCCGAGCGCGCTGATGTAGGTCGCGACGGTCTGCTGCGGGTCGTCGCCGACCGCATAGACGTTCACCGGGAGCCCGGTGCCGCCCTGCGCCCGCGCGGCGGCGAGGAAGCCGTCCTTCACGGCCAGGGCATGCCGGCCGAACGCGCTCGAGCCGAGCGGGAGCATCAGCGCGAGGTGGGGGCCTTCGACGTGCGGGGGCAACGGTGCGGGAGTCGGCACTGCGGAGGGCGCGGGAAGAGGCTGCAAGGGCACGGGCGCCAAGACCGCGGCGGGCGATCGCGGCGGCGTGGGCGGCGAGAGATCGGTCGGCGCCGGAGGCTGCAGCGGCGTCGCCGCCGGAAGCGCGGGGGGTGGAGCGGGGGCGCCCTCCGCCGCCTCGCTGGCCAATGCCGGGGAGCCTCCGTATAGTACGGCGGCAGCGAAAGGCACAATGAGCCAGAAATGGAGCACGCCGCAGCGCATGGGAGGACCGGCGGAAAACGGAGTGCAACATTATATGTAGTGGCCACCCCGATTGGGAACCTCGCGGACCTCGGCCTGCGGGCGCAGGAGACGCTGCGCGGCGTCGAGGCGGTGGCGGCGGAAGACACGCGCGTCACGAGGCGGCTCCTGGCTCACTACGGAATCGCCAAGCGGTTGATCCCGGTACACGAGCACAACGAGAAGCGGGCCGTGGGAGGCATCCTCGCGCTGTTGCGCGAAGGCCGGTCGGTGGCGCTCACCTGCGACGCCGGCACCCCGGCGATCTCCGATCCGGGAGCGGTGCTGGTCGCGGCGGCGCGGGCGGCGGGCTTTCCGGTAACGCCGGTGCCGGGTCCCAACGCCGCGATCGCCGCTCTGTCGGTTTCCGGATTCGGCGCGCCTCACCACCTGTTCTACGGATTCCTGCCGGCACGCGCCGGTGCCCGGCGCCGCGCGCTGGGCGCGCTGGCTCACCTGCCCTACACCCTGGTGTTCCACGAAGCGCCGCACCGCGTGGAGGAATGCGTGTCCGATCTGCGCGCGACGCTGGGACAAGAGCGGCGCGTCGTCATCGCGCGCGAGCTCACCAAGCTCTTCGAGTCGGTGCACGCGTGCACGCTCGGCGAGGCGGCGCACTGGCTTGCCGCCGATTCCCTGCGGCGCAAGGGAGAGTTCGTGCTCGTCGTGGAAGGGGCGGGGGCGCGGGCGGCGCCGGACCGCGCGCCGGTGCGCGACGCGCTCGGCGTACTGCTGTCGGAACTGCCGCTCAGGCAGGCGGTCGGCCTCGCCGCCAGGATCACGGGCGAACGAAAGAACGAGCTCTACCAGCGGGCGCTGGCCCTGAAAAGGCGTGAATCGTGAATCGCAACGGCCCGATCGCGCTCTCAATACGGCGTTCCCGATATCCGGTTTCCGATTTACCATTCACGGGTCATGAGAAGAATAGCGATCACCCGCCCCGACGACTGGCATCTCCACCTGCGCGACGGCGCCCATTTGCGCGCCGTGCTGCCGGATACGGCCCGCCGTTTCGCGCGGGCGATCGTGATGCCCAACCTCAAGCCGCCGGTAACGTCCGTGCGGCTCGCGCTCGCCTACCGCGACCGCATTCTCGCCGCTCTGCCGGGCGGCGCGCGCTTCCAGCCGCTGATGACGCTTTATCTCACGGACGGGACGCCGCCGGGCGAGATCGCGGCTGCCCGCGCGAGCGGTGCGGTGCACGCAGTCAAGTATTACCCGGCGGGCGCGACCACCCATTCGGACGCGGGCGTGACCGATATCGCGAAGTGCGGCCGCGCGCTCGAGGCCATGGAAAAGCACGGGCTGCCGCTGCTGGTGCATGGCGAAGTGACCGATCCGGAGGTGGACGTTTTCGACCGCGAGCGCGTTTTCGTCGAGCGCGTACTCGCTCCGCTCATCGCGCGCTACGCGGGTCTCAAGGTCGTGCTGGAGCACATCACCACGCGCGAGGCGGCGGAGTTCGTTGCGGCCGCGCCGCCGCGCGTCGCCGCGACCCTCACCGCGCACCACCTTCTCCTCAGCCGGAACGCGATTTTCGCCGGGGGCGTCCGGCCGCACCATTACTGCCTGCCGGTCCTCAAGCGCGAATCGCACCGTCGGGCGCTTCTCGATTGCGCCACGGGCGGCGATCCGAAGTTCTTCCTCGGCACCGACAGCGCGCCGCACGCGCGCCACACCAAGGAAGCGGACTGCGGCTGCGCCGGAATCTACACCGCGCACGCCGCCATCGAGCTCTATGCCGAGGCGTTCGCCGCCGCGGGGCGGCTCGACCGGCTGGAGGGATTCGCGAGCCGGCACGGGCCGCAGTTCTACGGCCTGCCGGTAAACGAAGGCGCCATCACGCTTGCGGAGGAACCCTGGCCGGTGCCGGCCGAGATTCCGTTTGGCCCCGACCGGCTGGTGCCGCTGCGTGCCGGGGAGCAGGTGGGTTGGCGGATGGTGTAATCCGCGGGGACTCCGGAACGTTAATCGAGGCATGAGCGCCGCTGCGGCGAACACGGTTCTTCCCTATCCCCGGCCTTCCGATCTGGATCTGCCGGGGGGAGACCTGTGGATCTTCGGCTATGGTTCGCTGATGTGGGACCCGGGTTTTCCCCACGTGGAGTGCTTGCCGGCGCTGATTTACGGGTATCACCGCGAGCTGTGCATTTACTCCAGCCGGTGGCGCGGTACCCCGCAAAGCCCGGGCCTCGTGTTGGGGCTCGATCGCGGCGGTGCGTGCCGTGGCGTAGCGTTCCGGATCGCCGCCGCCCACGTCGCACGCTCGCTCGAATTGCTGTGGGACCGCGAAATGCGCCGGGGCGTCTATCATCCGCGCCTGCTGCGCGCCCGGTTACCGGCCCGGACGAGGCGGGTTCTCGCCTTCGTCGCGAACCCGCTCCATCCGGGCTACGCGGGGACGCTTCCCACGGAGCGCACCGCCGAGCTGATCGCCAACTGCCGTGGGGACCGCGGGCCGAACGTCGAATACCTGGCACGCACCCTCAAGCATCTCGCCGACCTCGGCGTGCGGGATCATCACCTGCTGCGGGTGATGGCGGCGGTGCGCACCCTGCAGAAACGGTGACGTGTGAATCGTGATTCGGCAGGAACGTTACGGGAACGCCGGGATCGTCGGCTCGAACCCGCCTGACAGCGCTTCGGGATGGCGGCGCGCCACCAGGCCCGAGATTTCCTGCACGCGCCGAATCGGGACGTCCACCATCATCAGCACCTTGCCCTGGTCGATATCGCCCTGGAAGCGTTTGAGCTTCGAATTCGGCACCGAGCTCGCGGCCATGCTCGATACCCATGCACCGAACACGGCCCCCGCCAGGGCCGCGATCAGGACCGCCGCCAGTTGCAGGCTGACTCCGGCCGGCGGAAACGCCACGATCAGGACGCCGACGATGACGCCGGCCAACCCGCCCACGCCCACACCGAGCTGGGCGCCGTGCACGAAGTCGGTCTTCTGGAGGAATTTCGACTCGGAAAGAGCGGGCGGCAACTCGCCGCGCCTGCCGAGGAAGTGGATACGCCCGATCTCGATGCGAGCGAGCAGCATCTCGTCGAGCATGCCGCGCGCGCTTGCGACATCGGGGAGAATGAAATAGAGCCTGCGCCGCATCAACATGGGGGCCTCCTCCCACCGGCATGAAGGGCCGGCATGCCGAGTTGGACCGGATATCGGGAAGCGCAGTTTCAGGCGGGGCTGGTGCCGCAGTCGGGTGGTAAAATAGCGCTGGGAAGCCGGCCAGACAGCCGCTGCGCGCGGGAACAGCGAGCCTCTACGATGGTTCGTACCGCGCGGAGAGGAAAGTCCGGGCTCCATAGGGTAGGGTGGCGGCTAATCACCGCCCGCCGCGAGGCGAGGAACAGGGCCACAGAGACGAGTCTCGTCGAGGCCTGTGCTCCGGACTTTGCCGTCGCGAGACGGCAAAGTCTCGTAGAAATGGGTAGGGGACCGAAGTGTCTCCCGTTCAGGGCACAGGACGAAGACGAGGGTGAAACGAGGCAACCTCCACCCGGAGCAACACCAAATAGGCAAGCGCTGACGTGACCCGCCGAGCTTGCGGGTAGGTGGCTTGAGCCTTGGGGCGACCCAAGGCCTAGAGGAATGGCTGTCAGGGGCCGCGAGGCCTTTACAGAACCCGGCTTATCGGCCGGCTTCCCTTTTCGCTTCTTCGTTCTCCTTTCGCCGTTCCCACTTGCGTTCTTGTGCTGGGGGATGTTGCCCCCCCGCAACACTCCGCGGTTCCATTAACCCCAATAAAGATGGGGACATACTTAAAGTGTTACATTTAGATTACCTGTTATCGCCTTGTTT
This sequence comes from Burkholderiales bacterium, assembly GCA_050741115.1. Taxonomy (GTDB): domain Bacteria; phylum Pseudomonadota; class Gammaproteobacteria; order Burkholderiales; family SG8-41; genus SG8-41. The sequence goes on along the minus strand of JBOIEM010000058.1, from coordinate 1,481 downwards.
ATAAGGCCTAATAAAGGCAGAACTGCAGTTAAAATCCGGTCTCAGTTTCTCCGCATAAGTCTTTGTCCTGAAAACAGAAAACCCCTCAACGTCCTTGACCGTTTCCTGCCCTTTCCAATATAGTGGGAAGAAGTGGAGAAAAGTGGGACAGCTTGCCGCCTTCTGGTAGCCAGGGCGGCGCTTTCCCGCGAGCCATGGGGGGTCCATGTTTCGGGGCGTCGCGCAACTGAATCTAGACAGCAAGGGGAGGCTGGCCGTGCCCTCCCGCTTTCGCGATGCCCTCATGTCGCGCGCGAGCGGCCACGTCGTGCTCACCGCCGACTCCGACCGCTGCCTGCTCATCTACCCCTTGCCCGACTGGGAGCCCATCGAGAAGAAGCTCATGTCGCTCTCCAGCTTCAACGCGCAGATACGCGAGCTGCAGCGCCGGCTCGTCGGCTATGCCGAGGACGTGGTGATGGACGCGACCGGACGCATCCTGGTGCCGCCCGCCCTGCGCCACTACGCGCAGCTCGAGAAGGCGGTGGTGCTGGTGGGGCAGGGCCACAAGTTCGAGCTCTGGAACAAGGACCAATGGGACGAGTTGATGGAGAAGGGCGGCGCGCCCGGCACGGGCGGGCTGCCGCCTGAGCTGGAGGGCTTCTCCTTGTGAGCGAAGGCTCACATACCGCCGTCCTGTTGGAGCAGGCAGTAGAGGGTTTGAGGGTGCGCGGCGACGGGTGTTACGTCGACGGCACGTTTGGTCGCGGCGGGCACAGCCGGCTGATCCTGGCCCGGCTCGGGCGGGCGGGGCGCCTGCTCGCCCTGGATCGCGACCCGCAGGCGGTGGCCGCTGGAGGAGAAATCGATGACCGGCGTTTTCGGATCCTGCACGGACGCTTCGGCCAGCTCGCCGCGCTGGCGGCCCAGGCCGGCGTCACCGCGGCAGACGGCATCCTGCTCGACCTGGGGATGTCCTCTCCGCAGCTCGACGACCGGGCCCGCGGCTTCAGCTTCCGCTTCGACGCACCGCTCGACATGCGCATGGACCCTGGCGCGGGCATCACCGCCGCGGAATGGCTCGCGCGCGCGCCGGAGCGGGAGATCCGGGAGGTCATAAGGAACTATGGCGACGAACGGTTTGCTAAATCGATTGCAGCAGCGATTGTTGCGGCTCGAGCGCGGGGACCTGTTGGCACCACACGACAACTTGCCGCGCTCGTGGCAAAGGCCGTTCCCGCGCGGGAGCCACAACAGGATCCGGCGACGCGCACGTTTCAAGCTATACGGATTCACCTCAATCAGGAGCTTGAGGAGTTGTCGCTAGCCCTGCCGCAATGCTTGGAACTCCTCAGGCCCGGCGGGCGTCTGGTGGTGATCAGCTTCCATTCCCTGGAGGACCGCATCGTCAAGCGCTTCCTGCGTGACAACGCCCGCGCCGACCGCCTGCCGCCGCGGCTGCCGCTGCGCGCCCGCGAGCTGCCGCCACCGCCGCTCAAGCT